>JAGBXH010000256.1 GCA_017629395.1 Clostridia bacterium
GGCGCGGCGGGATCTGCGGGACTGTCCCCTGTGACGTGGCGCGGCGGGATCTGCGAATCGCCCTCCATCCGTTGGGATTTTATGTGAGAAAACTCTCTCCGTTCTTTTTTGACGGAGCAGCCGCAAAAAAGAACCAAAAAACGGCGATAGAGATGTTTCGCGCCTGCGGGCGCGACCAAGGGCGCTGCCCTTGGAGCCTGCAAACTTTTGAAAAAGTTTGATCAAAACTTTTCATGAAGGAAGTTTGTCCTTCCTTATGAAATTCCCCGCTTTTCGTTGACATTTCGCAACTTTTTTGGTATAATAATGATGTATGCAAATTTGATGATTCGGAGGGTTTTATGGCAAATACCAACCCGATTTTTGAAAAAATAGACGCTTTGCGCCGCGAAGTGGCACACCACGCCAAGCTTTACTACGTGGATGACGCACCCGTGATCTCGGACTACGAATACGACCGCATGTTTTACGAGCTGCTCGCCCTTGAACAGGCGCATCCCGAATACTTTGATCCTGCATCCCCCACGCAGCGCGTGGGCGGCAAGCCGCTTGACAAGTTTGCCAAGGTCACGCACCGCGTGCGCATGGACTCGCTCTCGGACGTATTTTCCTACGACGAGCTGACCGATTTTGTTTCCCGCGTGCACGCAGAGCTGCCCGAGGCAGTCTTCTCGGTCGAGCCCAAAATTGACGGCTTGTCCTGCTCGCTCATTTACGAAAACGGCGTGCTTGTGACGGGTGCAACGCGCGGTGACGGTGTAACGGGTGAGGATATTACGCAAAACGTGCGCACCATCTTTTCCATTCCGCTTACGCTCCCCGAGCCCTTAACGCTGACCGTACGCGGTGAGGTTTACATGCCCCGTGCCGTATTCGAGCGCATCAACCAAAAGCGCGAGGCAAACGGTGAGGCGCTGATGGCAAACCCCAGAAACGCCGCAGCAGGCTCTTTGCGTCAGCTTGATCCGCAGGTCACCGCATCCCGCGCGCTTGATATTTTCATTTTCAATTATCAGGAGGGCGACATCTACTCGGACGGGCACGCCCCCAAAACCCATCAAGAAACGCTTGACCGCCTTGCTTCTCTTGGCTTCCCTGCTATCTCCCTGCGTACCGTGGTGCACACGGCAGACGAGATCATTGCCCACATCGAAAAGATCGGTGCTATGCGCGACGATCTTGCCTACGATATTGACGGCGTGGTGGTCAAGGTCAACTCACTTGCCCAGCGCACCGTGCTCGGACAGGGTGTCAGCACCCCCAAGTGGGCGGTGGCTTACAAATTCCCCCCCGAGCAAAAGCAGACAAGACTCAATGAGATTACCATTCAGGTCGGACGCACGGGCGTGCTGACCCCCACCGCAGAGCTTTCTCCCGTGCGTTTGGCGGGTACGACCGTGTCCCGCGCCACGCTGCACAACATCGACTTTATCCGCGAACGCGGCATCATGCTTGGTGATATTGTTTCGGTGCAAAAGAGCGGTGACATTATTCCCGAGGTGGTATGTGCGCATCCCGAAAAGCGTGACGGCACGCAGATCCCCTTCCACATGCCCACGCATTGTCCTTCCTGCGGTCACGAGGTCGTGCAAGCAGATGGCGAGGTGGCGGTGCGCTGCATCAACCCCTCTTGCCCCGCACAGCTTTCGCGCGGCATTGAGCATTTTGCCTCCAAGGACGCCATGGATATTGACGGACTTGGCCCGCAGATCGTGGACGCGCTGATTGAAGCAGATCTCATTCACGATACTGCCGATCTCTACGCGCTGACCGCAGAGCAAATTGCGGCACTTGACCGCATGGGCGATAAATCTGCTGCCAACTTGATTGCGGCGATCGAAAAATCCAAATCGGCAGGCTTGGAGCGTCTGATCTTTGCGCTGGGCATTCGCAATATCGGACAGGTTGCCGCAACGGCACTTGCGCGCCGCTATGGTACGCTTGCCGCGTGCATGAACGCGACAGCAGAGGAGCTGTGTGCGCTGGACGATTTCGGACAGATCACCGCAGATTGCGTGGTCGAATATTTCTCCCGTCCCGAAAGCCGCGCGCTGTGCGCGCGTCTGGAAGCCGCAGGCGTGCTGACCGCCTCTACCGCCGCCCCCGTGGGTGACAAGCTGGCAGGCTTGACCTTCGTGCTGACCGGCACGCTGCCCACCATGGGCAGAAGCGAAGCCGAAAAGCTGATCGTGGCAGCAGGCGGCAAGACCTCCTCCTCGGTTTCCAAGAAGACC
>JAGBXH010000257.1 GCA_017629395.1 Clostridia bacterium
ACCGCACGGCGTTTGCAGGCAGTATTGCCACGGCGGACCGCCTGGTTCGCGTCATGCGTGACGAGTGCGGATTTGACATCATCGATGCGGTGCGTATGAGGTCCGCCACCCCTGCCGCCCTGCTCGGACTTCATAAGGGCAGCATCAAAGTCGGCATGGATGCGGATCTTATCGTATTTGACGAGAGCATCAACGTCAGCGACGTATTCGTCGGTGGCATCAAAATGATTTGATTATGAAAGGAACATACTATGAAAAAGCTGAGAGTTGCCATTATCGGACAGGGAAGAAGCGGACGCAATATTCACGGTGCATTTTATCTTTCGGATGCCAATTCGCTTTTTGAGGTAGCCTGCGTGGTGGATGCCGACGAGCACCGCCGTGCGCTTGCAGCAAACGATTTTCCCCGGGCTGAGATTCTTTCGGACTATCGCGAGCTGCTTGGACGCAAGGACGTTGATCTGGTGGTCAACGCGTCTTATTCCGAGATGCATTATCCTATTTCCAAGGAGCTTTTGGAGCATGGATTTAACGTGCTGTGCGAAAAGCCCTTTGGGCGCAATCGCGAGGAATGCGAAACGCTGATGCGTATCGCCAAGGAAAAGGGTTGCGTGCTGGCTGTGTTCCATAACACGCAGGAAGCCCCGTTCTATCTGCACGCGCTGGAAACCATTCGCTCGGGTAAGCTGGGCGAGATCAAGCAGATCAGCATTTTCTATAACGGCTTTGCCCGTCGTTGGGACTGGCAGACGCTGCAAAAGAAGCTTGCGGGCAGCGTGTATAATACCGGACCGCACCCCATCGCCATGGCACTTGGCTTTTTGGACTTTGACGACCAGACCCGCGTGGCGTTCTCCAAGCTGGATCTCGCGCTGACAAGCGGAGATGCCGAGGACTACGCCAAGATCATTCTGAGCGCGCCGGGCAGACCCGTGATCGACTTGGAAATTTCGTCCATCGATGCCTACAATGATTTCAACCTTAAAATTCAGGGTACGCGCGGTACGTTCAAGAGCACCCCGGGGGCTTATACCATGAAGTATATCGTGGATGGCGAAAACCCCGAGCGCCCCGTGCAGGAAACCTTTATCCACGATGATAACTGGCGTCCGATCTACTGCTGGGAGCCTCTCAACGCGCACGAGGAGCAGGGCAATTACACGGGCAATGCCTTTGACGTAGGTACTAAGGCGATCTACGAAAGCGTTTACCGTGCCATTACCGAGGGCGCACCGCTTCCTGTTACCTGCGAAATGGCAGCGCAGGTCATTGACGTTATCGATACCGTTCACGCACAAAATCCGCTACCGGTGAAATACTGATGAATATGAAAAAACTACTACCGATATTCCTGTCCGCGCTGATGTTTACCGGATGTGCGGCAAGTCAAAAACAAGAAAACACCTATCGCCGGATCTCCATGGAAGAGGCGGTCGTGATGATGGAAAACGAGAGCGGTTACGTCATTCTTGACGTGCGCAGACCCGACGAGTATGCCGCGGGGCATATCCCCGGGGCGATCAACGTTGCCAATGAAACCATAGGCACCGCCGAAATTCCGGAGTTGCCCAACAAGGATCAGCTGATCCTTGTATACTGCCGCAGCGGCAGACGCAGCAAGGAAGCAGCAGAAAAGCTGGTCAAGCTGGGATATACCAATATCGTAGAATTTGGCGGAATTCTTGACTGGAAGGGCGAGATCGAAGCATGACGGAGCATGAGCAAAAGTGGGATTCCCGTTTGAATATCCGCACCTCGGGGCGTGACGATACCATTTCCGATGAATACCGTTATCCGTATGAGCCCACACCCTATTGCGTGCTTGAGCGTCTTGCGCAGAGCGGCATGATTACCCAAGGCGATACGGTTTTGGATTATGGCTGCGGAAAAGGTCGCGTTGGCTTTTTCCTCTCTGCCCAAACGGGGGCGAGGACGATCGGCATTGAATATGACGATCGTATTTATGCCGACGCTGTGCAAAACCGCAAAGCTGCAAAGTGCAAGGAAGCAGCAGACTTTGTGCCGGCAAGAGCAGAGGAGTACGAGGTTCCCGCAAGCGTCACCGCATGCTATTTCTTCAATCCATTTTCGGTGGAGATCTTACATAAGGTAATAGCAAGGATCATGGAGTCCTACTACAGAGAGATGCGGGAGGTGCGTCTGTTCTTTTATTATCCGTCCGATGAGTATATGTGTTATCTCATGACGCTTGATGAGCTTGAGTTTTATGACGAGATCGATTGTGACGATCTTTTTGAAGGGAACGACCCGCGCGAGCGAATCATGGTATTTCGCTTATGCTAAAAGAGAATATCACACAAAAAATCCGACAGGCGGTCTGTCGGATTTTTTGTGATTTATCATTTGTGCATTGTCTTACTTGTGCCAAGTTGCGTCCTTTAAGTAAGCACAGAACGACTCGTGCTCCTGCTTGGTGCCTGCTACGATAGAGCCGTTGCCGCGATCCCAAAGGTATTGATAGCAGAAAACGGTCACGCCCACGCACTTGTCCAGCTCCTCGGTGTACTGCAGCGAGCGCAGCATAATGTCCTTGTGTCGCGTCCATTCGTCCTTGCCTGCAGCGCCTGCGTAGTTATCCACGCCCGAAAGTGCCTTGCCGAAGGTCATGCCAACGATCAGGCTGACGTAATCGGTCTTGATAATATCCTGCCAGATGTTGCAGGTCTTGTCAAACGCCCAGCTTGCGTGCTCAAAGCCGAAATACACCTGCGGCATAATGTAATCAATATAACCGGGATTTGCACACCAGGTATCTACGTCAGCATAGTGGCTGTCACGGACCGTGTTGATGTTACCTGCGGGAGAAATGCCGTACAGAGCGCGCAGATCGTGGGTCTTGACGGTTGCGTACAGCTCGGCGACCAGAGTGCTCAGGCTGTCCTTACGCCAATCTGCCAAGGATTGCGTGCCGCCCTCCTTTTTATAAGCGGTATATGCCTTTTGGTCAAAGGAGGGATCGGTGGTAGGATAGAAGTAGTCGTCCATGTGGATGCCGTCCATCTCATATTTGTCCAGGATCTCGGCAGCCCCGTCACAGATAAGCTGACGAACCTCGGGATGCGCAATGTTCAGATACCAGTTCTTGTTGACGAATACGATATAGTCGCCCTTCTTGGCGGTGTCGTTATACCACTGCTTGATCAGGTACTGCTCATCCACCTGCACGAGCTCCTCCTCACTCATGCCGCGCATGGGGTTGATCCAGCCGTGTACGGAAAGATTTCTTTCTTTGCAAAGCTCCATGATAATAGCAACCGGATCATACGTAAATTCGCCCGCATAAGAGCCTATGGCATACTTGCTGGGAGGACAGATCTCGGAGGGATAGATGCTGTCCGCGTAGGGACGGAGCTGGAGTACTACGGTGTTAAAGCCGTCGCTGACGACGTTATCCAGCACCTCTACCATCCGATTACGGAAATCCGCTTCGTCGCGCTGCTTATTGCCGTTTGTGTAGATAGGCTGCATATCAAACTGGGAAAGCCAGATCGCTTTCCAATCCGTGCTGATCGTCTCGGGGTGGTCGGGCACGAAGGGGATCGTGCCGTCGGGAACGCGTTCCGCAACCACTTCCTCTGTGGTGACTTCCTCTGTGGTGATCTCCTCGGTCGTGATCTCTTCGGTCGTGATCTCGGGCTCTGTCATGGGCTCGGTCTCCGTTTCTGTCATGATTTTATCGGTCGTGCTGTCGGGGGTGCTGTGATTGGATTGGTCACAGGCAACAAAAAGCATTGGTGCCAACATGAAAAGTGCACACAGAAGTGCCGTTATACGAATACGGTAGATCATTGCTTTCTCCTTTGTGAAATGTCTTTTTTTGTATTATACCATAAGATGCCCCAAAAAGCAATAGCAGGTAGGAAAAAGGGAAGGGGACTTAAAAAAGGAAACGCGAAGCATAAAAAACAGCAAACCTATTGACAAGTTCAATACTTCGTGATATGATGTATTATGCAAGGAGGAGTATTGTATGGATATTCAACTCAAACGAGGCATGCTGGACGTTTGCGTCCTGGCAGCCATCAAAAACGAGGATTCCTACGGCTATAAGATCATCAAGGATATGTCACCTTACGTTGAGCTTTCGGAATCCACGCTTTATACCATTCTCAAGAGATTGGAAAGCGCTGCAATGCTGACCGTCCGCTCGGTGGAGCACGGCGGCAGATTACGTAAATACTATCACATTACCGACAAGGGCAGGGAGCGTATTGAGGAATTCAAGTGCGAATGGCGCGAGGTCATGGCAATGTATCAATTTGTAACCAAGGAGGATAGCGGAAATGACGAAACAGGAATTTCTCGATAAGCTGCAAGCGGGGCTTTCGGGCTTGACCGAATCGGACGCACAAGAGCGACTGACATTTTACAGCGAAATGATAGATGACCGCATGGAAGAGGGACTTGCCGAAGAGCAGGCGGTCGCGCGGATCGGTGACGTACAGACCATTATTGACAATATCCTTGCGGAGATCCCACAAAGAGCAGCCGAAAACGCAGCTGCCGAGATTGAAATATCAGCGCAGGATAAAGAAATGCCTAAAAAGGAGCAAAGAAAGGGCATGGAAAGCTGGCAGATCCTTTTGCTGATCCTCGGCTTTCCGCTTTGGCTGCCGCTGCTGGCTGCTGCATTTTTCGTGGTGATCTCGCTGATCGCAGTGCTTTGGAGCATGGTCGGCACGCTATGGGGTGCGTTGTTCGGCACGCTTGCGGGTGTTGGACTTGGCGTGACCTTGTTCGGGCTTTTCTGCATTATCGCAGGAAACTGGGTCATGGGCATCGCGCTGTTTGGCGGGGGGCTTGCATGCATAGGACTTGCCGTATTTGCCTTTTACGGTTGTATTTACGCCACCAAGGGTGCGGCGTGGCTGACTAAAATGACCTTTGTGGGCATTGCCAAGCTGTTTAAAAGAAGGAGAGATGCGTAATGAAGAAGAGTATTATGATCAGTCTGATCGTCGCAGGGGCACTTGTGCTGTTTGGAACAGGACTTTTTGCCGGCGCGATGACTGCAGGCGGCTGGGATTTTTCCATTCTGAACACGTACGAGGTCGTCAACAACACCTATGACGTTGACGAGCCGTTTACCAATATATCGATTGACACCGACACGGCGGATATCCGCTTTGCCAAGTCAAGTGACGGCAAGTGCCGCGTGGCTACGAAAGATGCGCACAATCATATCTACGACGTGGGTGTGCAAGACGATACACTGTATATTCATATGTACTTTAAAGGATTGTTTGAGTTGGGTATCGGAAGCTATGATGCTTCTCTGACCGTCTATCTGCCCGAGGACGTATACGGTACGCTGACCATCAAGGAAAGCACGGGAGATATTGAGATTCTCGAGAATTTCTCGTTTGAAAGCATGGACATTGAGCTGTCTACGGGAGATGTGACCAGCCGTGCCGACACGGTGGGAACTTGCAGGATTGCGGCAAGCAGGGGAGATATCATGGTAGAGAACGCGTCGGTCGGCGCACTTGCGCTCAGAGCCACCTCGGGCAAGATCACGTTAAGTGACGTTGTATGTGCAGGCAACGTCAGCGCGAACGTCCGCACGGGCGATACCTGTTTGACAAATCTGACCTGCACAGACCTGACCTCCACGGGTACTACCGGGGAGTTGAAGCTGACCAACGTGATTGCATCCGCCAAGCTTGATATCACGAGGGACACCGGTGACGTGACCTTTGAGGGTGCGGATGCCGAGAGCATCAAGGTTCACACCTCGACCGGTGACGTGACGGGAACGCTGCTTTCCGATAAGATATTCAGG
>JAGBXH010000258.1 GCA_017629395.1 Clostridia bacterium
CTCAAATACCTTACCGACCTCAAGAGCGACCTGTGCTTCCTTATAAGCTCTTGCCAGATCCTTGATGTTCTCAACAGTAGTGGAGATACCGATGGCAACCTTGGTGTAGAACTCTGCGGACAGGGTGTCTGCGATGTTGGTCGCGATCTTTTCCACTTCCTTGGTCTCCATGCCGGGCTTGACGTCCTTAACCAGCACGATGTCGTGCTCGCCTACGGAGATCACGTAGTCCTTGGACTTATCCGGGAACATGTTCTGCAGCATTTCAAAGGGCATCATATCGGTCTTGCCGTAGAACTTGATCAAGAAGACGATTCTGCTCTCCTCGGTGTTGAAGTGCAGCTCCTTGGACTTGATGTAAATATCACTGGGCAGGATATTATCCAGAATGATATTCTTGATAAAGGAACCCTTGTCATACTTCTCATCATACAGATTCTTGATATTGCCAAGAGAGATGGACAGCAGCTTGGACATCTTTTCAGCCATCTTGTCCTCACCCTCAACGAATACTACGTACTCTGCCTTGGTGCCGCCGCTGACGGGGCGGTAAGTATAACCGGAGGAGGTCACCACATCGGAGGTATAAGCAAGCTCATCGCGAACGCCCTGCTTGATCTCGCCAATCTTGACAAGCTCGGAGCAAGCAATAATGACGCCGTTTTCGTCAATGACGCCGATCACGCGATCGATCGCATCCTTCATCTGGTGAATCACGCTTTGGAACAGTCTGTTGGACATAAAATTAAACTCCTCTTTTTTGATTTTCGGGGTTGTATATACTAACCTATATTATACACCCTTTTTTGTGATTTTTCAATAGTGTTTTGCATATTTTTATAAAAAATGTGTGATTTTTTTGCGAGTTTTTTGCTCACCCTGCCAAATCTCACATTTCAAACCGATATACCAGACAGCTCAATACGAAGGGTGCTGCGGTTTCTGTGCGCAAAATGCGCTTGCCAAGTCCGGTCATTTTCATGCCCGCTGCTTCGGCACGTGCTGCTTCCTCGGGAGAAAACCCTCCCTCGCTGCCGACGATGACGGCAATGCGCGGACGTGCGGGAAGACCCTGCTCGTTTTGCAGGATGCTTGCCAGCGTTTGGGTGCCCTCTCCCTCATAGCAGAACAGGCACAGATCGCACTCCTCTGTCAAAGCCAGCATTTGCTCAAAGGAAACCGTGGGCTTGACCGCAGGTACGCGTCCGCGTCCGCTTTGCTTAGCGGCTTCGGCTGCGATGCGGCAGCGGCGCTTGGTCTTCTCTGCCTCACCGTCCGCCTTAGCCTTGGCAATGCAACGGCTACTCTGGAAGGGTACGATCTCATACACGCCGCATTCCACGGCTTTCTGGATAATGGAATCAAACTTCTCTCCCTTGGGCAGCGCCTGGAACAGGCAGGCATCAAAGGGCGGCTCGGTTGCACAGGGTGCGCTTGACACGATCTCGGCAAGCACGCGCTTATCCTGCTCAAATGAGGTAAGTCTGCATTCGTATTCTATGGCGCGATCGTCGCAAACGGTGATAAACTCCCCTGCCGCCATGCGCAGGGATCTTGCGATGTGATGCGCGTCGTCCCCCGTCAGGGTCACGACGTTATCCGAGATCTGCTCTGCGGACACAAAAAAACGGGGCATATATACACCTCCGACAAAAAAATGCACAAAATGACCTAACGCAAAGTGGTCATTTTTCTTGTTATGCTCCTATTATAATACACATTTACCAAATTGTCAAGTCCTTTTTTGACAAATTTCACAAGTTTTTTGACATTTTGCACGGATAACAGCACGCATTCCCCGCCCAATCTTTTCGTCAAAGTACCGAAATATACAAAAAAGCCAAGCACCGCGGTGCTTGGCTCTGCTTGTATGCTTTTATGCTTGTGTATAGTGGATCGCGGTCACGACGCCGTCGCGGATGCCGAACATCAGCTTGGTCGTGCCGTCGGTATAAACCAGGCTGCCGTCGGCAGTTTCGGTATATTCGTCACCGTAGGCAGTCACAACGGCACTCTTGGCGTCACCGATCCTGATGCCCTGCGGCGTTGCCACGCTGTCATCGGTCAGCACAATTCTGACAATGCGGTCGGCACCGTTGCTCCACACGGTATCGTAGCGGAAGCCGGGATAGTAAAATTCCTTATCGTTCTGCTCTGCACCGCACGAGCCGGATTCACGGTAGTCGATATAGTCGCCCAAAGCAGCGGAAAGTGCCTTTCCGTCCTCACCGATGCGCACAGCTGTGCCGTTATACGAAAAGGAATACTCCACTCCCGTGTTCTGATCACACGCGACAAAGCAAAGCGACAGCATCAGAATTGCTGCAAAAATCAAGCTAAGTTTTTTCATTGAGCATTCACTCCTTGTTGTTTTTCATTATGGTAATTGTGTATTCTCTGCTCCCAAAGCGCGTCAAGTGCCGCGTCACCGCGTCTGTCGGGTACGCCGTGGTTGGTCATGAGCAAATTGCCAAGGTAAAGCGTCCACTTCTCCGCGCCGTACACGTTGAGGTGCAGCCCCGCGTCGTAGGTGTCGGTGCTCCAATCAAGCCCCAGCTCTGCGTCCATCCCTATAAAATTATAATAGGTAAGGTTGTTGGTCTGCGCATACGCTACGATCTGTGCATCCCATTCGTCATACCAATAGTATTTGACCGAATTGGTGGGCGCTTTGATCAGCACCAGCTCAGCGCCGTGCTGCGCGCACAGATCCTGCATTTTATCAAGGTATTCCATGCTGCGCGCGGGCAGCGTGCTGTCAATGAGTGCATCGGGCTCTCTGGTGTCCGCAGGATCTACGGGCACGATATCGGTCTGCATCAAGTACCCTTGATGCGTAATATCCTCATGCTTGAAAAAGGTATGCGCCAGATCCGCTGCAGTCAGCTCGCTCCAGCGGTCGTGATAGCGCAGAATGGGCATAAAATACGACAAAAACGACTCGTCCTCGGTCATGGATGCCTTGATCGCCTGCAGCTTGGCGGGCGACCACCGCATATCCTCCAAGGTCATGCGGCTGATGGATTCCTTGGGCGTCTTGCCGTATTTGAGCGCGAGCACGTTGAACACCACGACCTTAACGTCGGGATCCTTTGTAAGGGTTTCTTCCAATACGTGATAGGACTGCCACACGGTCTGCTGTGACGAGCCGCGCACGTAAGAGGTCATGCCGTATTTTTCATACAGCACGGCGGGCACGATACCCTCGTAGATCTCACAGTCACCCACAAAGATGACGTCATGCTTGTCACTGACATCATAGTAGCCGCACAGCAAATGCCCCTCGCGGTTATCGTAGCGCGACGGGATCAGCACGGCTTGCGCCGACATCAGCGCGGCAAGCAATAAAACAATGCTCAGGACAGCGGGTAAAATTCTTTTTTTCATCTCTCCGCCCTCCTTTAGTTAAACGTGCCGCCGTAGATAAAGGCGGACGCATCATAGCCAAGTCCGTACGTGCCGAACACCAGCACAAAAAATACGACAGCGGCAAAGGCAAGACTGCCAAGCCACGGCTTTTCCCACAGCTTTTCGCGCAAGGGTCTGTCCTTACCCAGTTGGCTGACGCCCCACATGGCAAGAATGCCCACGCCGATGACGCAGAACGAGGACGCGGACACGCCAAGCGCGGTCAGCCCCCCGTCAAACAGGCTGCCCCAATTGAACTCGGTGAACACCGATAAGAACTTTTGGAAGGTCAACGGCACGTTCATGTAGCAATCCAGCACGCGGATGAGCGCCATCAGGCAGAAGGTGCGCACGATCATAAAGGTCTGATAGGGTGCGCTTGCGTGCAATTTCGGAAATTTGGTGCGGAATTTTGCGTACAGCGGTTCAAGCTCCTGCGATACCAGCAACACCAGACAGTTAAGCATTGCCCAGACGACAAAGTTCCATGCAATGCCGTGCCAAAGGCCGGTAAACAGCCAGGTGACGATGGTGGTGATATATACAGGCAGACGCTTGCCGATTGCCGTGCCCAGGTGTGCGCGGCTCCACTTGGAGAGCTTTTGCATGCTCTTGGTCACGGACAAGGGATAAAAGATGTAATTCGTAAACCACGCGCCCATGGTGATGTGCCAGCGGCGCCAGTATTCTGCGGTGGATTTGGACGAAAACGGTCTGTTAAAGTTCTCGGGCAGCTTGATGCCCAGCATCTCCGCAGCACCTAGCACGATGTCGATACCGCCCGTGAAGTCACCGTAAATACGAACGGAGTAAAATAAGCAAAGCAGCAAAAAGAACACGCCGCCCTTTTGCTGTGCCACGATTGCGCCCACGGCGGGAGCAATGGCATCCGCTACGACCAGCTTTTTGAAAAAGCCCCACGCAATACGGATCGCACCGCAAAAGAGGTTCTTACCCGCAAAGGCATGCGGGGTAAAATACTGCTCGCCTACGTCCGAGTATTTGCTGATGGGACCCATGACAAGCTGCGGGAAAAAGCCGACAAACAGCGCGTGCTTTGCAAAATTGCGCTGCACGGGGGCTTTTTCGCGGTACACGTCCAGCATGTAGCCGATGGCGATAAAGGTATAATAGGAAATACCCATGATCTCCAGGGCATACTTGCCAAGGTGCAAGCCGCTTTCATCGATCTTGAAGCCGAAATAGCCCGAAACAAACTTGGCGTATATCAGCGCGACAGCCAATACGGCAATGCCCGTGCAGACGATTGCCAGATTGCCCTTTTTATTCTTGTTTTTATATGCCTTTCTCTGCTCCTTGGGCAACTCCCTGTTGGCATCCAGCCAAGCTGCGCACGCGCGCTGCCGCTTACCCATGACGGCAACCGCAAGGTACGACACCGCAATGACCGCCAATAGGAAGACGCAGCACGTCACGCCCGCAAAGGCGTAAAACACCACGCTGCCCAAAAGCAGCACCACCCACTGCGCACGCTTTGGCACAAGGTAGTACAGCGCGGTCAGCAAGCAAAGGAAGCAAAGAAATTCAAATGAAGCAAAATTCATGCCTTACACCGTGTCAAGGCGTTCGATCAGCTCCCAAAGGGCCTTGGCGGAATTGAAATTCTCGGGCAGGATCTCCTCTGCGGGAATGGATACGTCAAAGGCATCGTTGATATCGGTAATCAGCGTAACGATGTCAAGCGAGTCAAGAATGCCGTCGTCCACCAAGCCGTCATAGGTCTCGAAATCGACGTCGGGGTGCAGATTCTGCATAATTTCAATGAGTTTTTCCATGATATATCTCCTGTGTGATTATTGATCGTTTTGGATTGCCTGCTCCAAGAGCAGACGGCGGTTGAGCTTGCCGTTATCGGTCAGCGGCATGGTATCCAGCTTATGTGCCGCAGCGGGCAGCATATAGCGCGGCAGCAAGAGGCGCAGCTCCTTGGAAAGCGCCAAGGGCTCGATATCGCCAACGTAGTACATCACAATCTTTTTGTGCTCTGCGGGATAGACGCAGCACACGCGGTGCACGCCCTGCACGGTAGCTGCAGCGGCTTCGATCTCGCCCAGCTCAATGCGGTGTCCCATGTGCTTGATCTGCGAATCCTTGCGCGAAACGAACACCAGCTCGCCGTGATCGTTATATCTGCCAAGGTCTCCCGTGCGGTACACGATCTCGGGATATGCCGATTGCAGCGGGTTCTGCACAAACGCCTCGGCTGTTTTTTCGGGGTTATTATAGTAGCCCAGCGTGACGCAGGTGCCCGAAATGTAGATCTCACCGACCTCGCCCTGCTCCGCTCTCTTGCCCTGCTCGTTGATCAAGAGGATGCGCGTATTGTCA
>JAGBXH010000259.1 GCA_017629395.1 Clostridia bacterium
AATACCCTTCAGGCTGCCCGTATGCGGAATAAACACGCGCTTGACGTTCTTGATCACGTTTCCGCTGACGTCCACACGCACGCGCTCGGGCACAGCTCCCAACGCTGCTCTTGCAATGGCAGCAGCATATGCGATAGCGATCGGCTCTGTACAGCCCATCGCGGGAATCAATTCCTTACGTAAAATGGCGACGTACGCCTCATAAATATGCTTGTCCATATACTTCTCCACTCAATCAAACGCCGCGGAATCCCTTACCGATGATCTCGCTGCTGTTGGATACGATAATAAACGCGTTCGGGTCGATCTGCTTGACAATCTTACGCAGCTTGACGCCCTCCATACGGCGACACACCGTCAAAAGCACCGTTCTCTCTTCTCCGGTATATCCGCCCACACCTTGAATTTTGGTAAAGCTGCGGTGAATGCCCGCCGTGATATACTTGCTGATCTCCTCCGGCTTGCTTGTCACGATGGTAAAATACTTGCAGGTGTTCATGCTCTCGATCACGCCGTCCACCAAGAACGCCTTGGCAAACAGACCCAGCATGGAAAACAGACCGGTTTGCATACCGAACACCCAGAATGCGCTCAGCGCGATAACAAAATCGGTTGCAAGCAGCGCCTTACCGATATCCAGATTGGTGTATTTCTTCAAAATCAAGGCAACGATATCCGTGCCGCCCGACGAGGACTCGGTCATGAACAGCAAGGCTGAGCCGATTGCTGTCAGAAGGATGGCATATACAAGCTCCAAAAACGGCTGGTTGGTAAAGGGTGTTGCCATTGGAAACAAATGCTCCAGCGCAAACGTGCCAAACGAAAAAAGCAGGCTGCAATACACAGTCTTGATTGAAAATCCCTTTCCCAAAAATATGAATCCTACGATCAGCAGCAGCACGTTGATCACGGTCAGCACGTTACCGGAGGTCAGATACTGCGCAAAATCGGGGAAATATTGATGCGCAAACCCCGCTACAACGACCGCAATACCGCTGACTCCACCCGTGGAAAATCCGTTGGGAATCTTAAAAAAGTACACACCGATCGTCGTCAGCAGGATACCTAAGTTCATAATGCCAAAATTCTTGAGTTTTTGTTTCATAGCGACCTCTTTCGTCATTTCTCTACAACAGTATATATTGTCACGGCAAAAAAGTCAAGAGTTATCGCAAAAAAAGGGCTGAACCTTGCGGTTCAGCCCAAGTTTTTCTTTGCTTTACTCAGCGTCGGTCTCCTCGGCGGGAGCTTCCTCAGCGGGAGCCTCCTCAACTACGGGAGCCTCCTCAACTACGGGAGCCTCCTCAACTACGGGAGCCTCCTCGGCGGGAGTTTCCTCAACTACGGGAGCTTCCTCTACTACGGGAGCTTCCTCTACTACGGGAGCTTCCTCTACTACGGGAGCCTCCTCTACTACGGGAGCTTCCTCAACTACGGGAGCTTCCTCAGCTACGGGAGCTTCCTCAGCTACGGGAGCCTCTTCAGCTACGGGAGCCTCGGGAGCGTTAGGCTGCAGCTTGACTGCATGACCGCCGGTCAGGGTGATCATCTTGATAGCCTGCAGCGAGAAGCTGTTAGCCTCAACAGTCAGCGCCTTATCCAGTTCGCCGTCAGCCAGAATCTTCACTCTCTTGCAATCAGCAGCGATCAGCTTCTTTTCCTTCAGGGACTCGATATCAACCTTGTCGCCGTTCTCGTAGTTCGCATTCAGCGTACCAACGTTGACAGCACCCATCTTACCGGAAGCGGTGCTTGCAACCAGAACAACTGCATTAACTGCCTGTGCATCAGACATCAGAGCATCAACATCAGCTGCAGATACGTGATCAACGTAAGCGATCTCAGCATTTGCACCCTCAGCAGCAGCCATCTGTGCATCGGTGGGAACTTCTTCCTCTTCCTCAGCGGAAGCGTTCTGAGCAGCGGGGCCCTTGGGGAAGATGTTGTGACCGTACAGAATGTACGCAACGATCAGGATCGCGATGATAACCAGCAGAACGATCAGGAAGATCCACCAGCCGTTCTTCTTACCGGGCTCTTCTACAGCGGGCTCGGTTTCGGTCTCGGTCTCAGACTCGGTCTCGGTAGTGCCGGGAACTACTGCCTCGGTTTCGGTCTCGGTCTCAGACTCGGTCTCGGTAGTGCCGGGAACTACTGTCTCGGTCTCGGTTTCAGTCTCAGTCTCGGTCTCGGTTACGGTAGTGTCGGGAGCGGTGGTCTCAGTCTCGGTCTCAGTGGTACCGGGAGCGGGCTCGGTAGTAACCTCTTCATCCTTGTGGTAGCCGCAGACGCAGTCACCGTTGTTATCAAGGGTGTGTGCTTCCTTTACCTTGTAATCACATACGGAGCAAACGATCCAGTGATACTCGTCATCGCACTGCTCGTACTTGTCAAAGGTGTGAGCCTCAAGAACCTGAGTCTCATAGAAGTCGTAATCCTGAGGAGCAGCTGCAAAGGTAGCAGCAGCGTCAGCGGTGGTCTTGTTTGCACCGAACTTCCAAACGCTTGCAACGTAGTGGCCGTCAGCAATAGCGTCAGCCAAAGGAGCGAAGGTAGGAACGCCGGTCAGGGTCTCGCCAAGGTCGGTGTTAACGGTAACAGTCTTGATCAGGCTGCCGTCCAGACCGTAGAAGTTAACGGTGTACAGATACTGTGCATAGTTAACTGCATAGTAAGAGAAGTGATTGGTAGTGAATACCAGAGCATCTGCGCTCTCGGAAGTAACGGTCTTCTGCTCAGCGCCGTTCTCACCTACGCACCATGCGTTAGCGTGGAACTTGGTAACGTCGCTCTTGAAGGGAACGGTTACGGTAGCCAGACCATCGGTCAGTGCAGAGCCGATCAGGTCAAGGCTGTAGATTGCATTGTACTCATAGTAGTCTGCAGCGAGAGGCCACTCGGTCTCTTCACCGGTCAGGCAAGAAATTGCAAAGGTGATCTCATCAGCGGTTGCGTTTGCCTTGATATTGAGCAGAGCTGCATTGTCAAGCAGAACGGTTACTGCATCAGCACCGTCAGCGTTGCCTGCAACAACTGCCTTAAGGGCAACCTGATCGTACATAGCAGCCAGCTCGAAGATCACAGCGGGGATCACGTTGGAAGCAGTCCAACGAGTCTCGGTTGCTACGTACTCACCAAAGGTGATTACGAAGGTGTTGCCGTCCAGAACGATATTGCTGTCCTGAGCGAAGTGAGGGGTTGCCTTGAACTCAGCCTCATAGGTTGCGTGCTCGGTAGCTGCAACAACCTCGGGAGTCCAGTTTGCGAATACGTAAGTATTTACAAGGTCCATAGCCTTAGTGGGTGCCTCCACGACGGGCTTTTCACCGTATGCAACCTCAATGACCTTGTACTCCTCACCGTCAACGATGAAGGTAATGGTTGCGGTATATTCTGCTACGTAGGTAGCATCGCCGGTAACTGCGGGCAGCTCGCCGGTGATCAGATTGCCGTTCTCATCCTTCCAGCCCTTGAAGTTCAGGAAAGAGAGCTCGCCGTTGTGATAGGGGATGTCACCCAGCTTGTGGGTGTAGGTGTATACCTCGTCCAGTACCTTAAAGGTAATGGTGTAGGAAACGTACTCAGCATAAACGGTTACGTCATGGCCGGGCATCGTGGTAACAACGTCACCGTAAACGTCTACCCAAACAAGCTCAGCACCGTTCTGTGCTGCGTCCTTACCGTAAGGAGCGATCTCTGCGCCATAAGGCAGGAAGCCCTGGAATACGGTGTTGCCGTTTGCATCAACAAAGGTGATCTGGTACAGATCTGCAAACTGGATACCGAAGTAGAACTCGGAGGTGATGTCACGGGTGGGAACGTAGTTGCCCAGAGTAACGGTCTTACCGAATGCGGTAACGGTAACCTGGTCAAGAATGCTCTTGAGCCATGCACCGGGATTGTAGGTTACGTCAAAGTCGAAGCTGAACTTACCGTCGCCCTTGTAGGAGTCGGTCAGCTTAGCATCCTGGAACTTTTCGGGAATGATGTTGAACACAGTGTCGATGACACGGTCGGTCAGCTCAAAAGCAGCCTGTGCCTTTGCAGAATCGGGGATTCTGTTCTGGAACTCTGCAAATGCCTCAACCATGCTCATAACGATGGACTGTGCGCGATCGGTGCTGACACCCAGCTTGCTTGCAACGCGTGCAGCAGCGGAGTTGAGCAGCTCACTGCCTACCAGAGCATCAGCGTCCTTGAGCTGAGTCAGAGCAGCCAGATCCTCGAAGGTAACAGCCTGGGTTACGTTGTATACGGACTGGAAGGTAAAGGAAGCTTCCTTGCCGTTTACCTTTTCGGGAACCTTGTCAATGAGAATGTTACCAAACTTCTTGAACAGGTCGAATGCGGGGCGCATAGCCTCGATCTTCTCGAGCATTGCAGCTTCCGTGCTGTCGGTAGCCTCAATGTTGTCGAACAGATACTCGGTTACGTATACGAACTGGTCGTAATCCAGAACCTCAAACAGCTCAAACAGCTCACCAACGGTTGCGGACTCGGACAGAGCTGCAACGATGTTCTGCTTGGTCTCATCGGAGATATCAGCGTGGTTCAGTGCCTTTTCAAGAGCAATAGCGAAAGCGCCGGGAACGTAGATCTCTACGCTCAGGTCGCCGCCGGTGCTGACGATGAAGTCAACGCCTGCAAGAACAGCCTGTGCGCTCTTGCGAACCAGCTCCAGGTCGCCGCGAAGAGCAACTCTGAGCTCGTATGCGCTGTCAGCCTTACCCTCGGCACCCAGAACAACGTCATAGGTAGCAAGGATACCGTCATCGCCAACGTATGCGATATCGTTGGGCGTGATGGGGTCAACCAGAACAGCGTTCTTCAGACCTGCAGCGGAGATGATCTCGCCGTAGTTGCCTGCCTCAACGGTCTGCATCAGATCGACCAGCTGGGACATGCCGTAGCCCTCGATCGCAACGATCTCATAACCGTTTACGGTTACGTTGTTGATCTTGCCGTTATAGATCTCGGTAGCACTTGCCTGCAGGAATGCCTTGACAGCACTCTTGTATGCGCTCTTAACGTCATTGTTTCTGACGTCGCCGATTGCATCAAGCAGGATCTGCTTGTAGTTGCTTGCGTCAACGTTTACGTACAGAGTCGCAACACCGTTCTCATAAACGATCTCGTACTCGCCGTAGTTCATGGGCAGAGCGTTGACCTCTGCAGCGATCTTCTCTGCAACGTCAACGGTGGTGCCGGTGATGGTAACGTCTTCCTTAGCGAACAGCTGCTCGTTGTTCCACTTTACGTACTTGCCTGCAACTGCTGCAGCCTCGTAAGCGGGGATCAGCTTCATGAACTTGACGTCAGCGGTGTTGACCACCTTGCCGTCAACTTTCCAAGTTACCGTAACGGTCTCGTCCGCATCGGGATTTTCCATCTGATAGTCAATGGACTCCTTGATTTCCTCAAAGGAAGCGCCATTTTCGATAGCGGTCACGATCTCGTCCACCTCATAGACGTTGTCTTCGCCGATGAGAACGTTCTCGATCGCATATTCCATGTCTTTCACTGCATTGTCGCCGAAAATATCATCGGCAGACTCACGGAAGTCAGCGTTGTTTGCATACTGCTCATTGATATACTTGAGCATCTCTTCTTCAGCAGCGGCTTCGGGCTGATCCTTGACGCTGTTGTACTTGCTGATCAGGTCGGCGAATACGCTCAGATCCTTACCTGCAAGCGTGGAAAGAGCGGAGTTGTCTGCAGCGAACGCAGGCACTGTGATTACAGAGACGAGCATTGCAAGGCACAGCAATGCGACAAGAACTCTGCAACCAAATTTTGCGGTTTGCTTCATTGGTCTTTTCCTCCAACAATAATAATTTACAAGATTTGGGCCGCCTACGACACCCTGAAAGTGCCGATGCAAGCCTTACATATATTATATGAAGAATTTGGCAGCATAGCCCAAATGAGCATAGCACGCCTATTCCCCTACAATACGAGAATTATATCACACTTTTCTTGGTTTGTCAAGACAAACAACTTTTTTTCGACCTTTTTCACCAAAACTGCTTACTTTTGAAGGCAGCTGACTCTTTTTTGCATTTTTTACGCAAAAATGCACAAGATGTGAACCGTTTCGTGAAACATTTTGACATTTTGTTG
>JAGBXH010000034.1 GCA_017629395.1 Clostridia bacterium
CCTCAAGGGGCAGAGCACCATTCCGTCCGATACCGTTTGCTTCCCCGCAAAGATGGTGCACGGACATATCCAGCAGCTCATTGAGATGGGTGTGGACGCCATCTTCTACCCCTGCATGACCTATAACTTCAACGAGGGCAAGGCAAAGAACTGCTTTAACTGCGCGGTCATTGCGGGATATCCCGAGGTTATCGAGGCAAATACGCTCAATTTCGGCAAGGTCAAGTATATCAACGAATACGTAGGCCCTCACGAGCGCGCCAAGTTCCCCGCAAGATTTGTCAAGACCATGCAAAAGCACTTTGCGGGCATTGATGCCTCCGAGGTCAAAAAGGCTGTTAAGAAAGCATATGACGCATACGACGCCTACATGGCAGACGTGCGCGCGCAGGGCGCGAAGATCGTGGCAGAGGCAAGAGAAGCGGGCAAGAAGATCATCGTGCTGGCAGGCAGACCCTACCATGCCGATCCCGAGATCAACCACGGCATTCATAAGCTGATCTGCGGACTTGGCTTTGCCGTTGTGTCCGAGGACGCCGTGGCAGCACTCGCCCCCGATTTCAAGGTCAATCTGCTCAGCCAGTGGACCTATCACCAAAGACTGTTCTCCGCGGCAAAGTACGTCACCGCGCAGGACGATATGTATATTGTGCATCTGGTGTCCTTCGGCTGCGGACTGGACGCGCTGACCACCGACGAGGTGCGCGCGATCATGGAGCATGCAGGACAGCTTTATACGCAGATCAAGATCGACGAGGTCACCAACCTCGGTGCGATCAAGATCCGCTTGCGCAGCCTGATTGCTGCGATCGATCAGCAGAAGGGAGGGAAAGAGGTATGAAAGAGCAGGGACATTA
Source organism: Clostridia bacterium (assembly GCA_017629395.1). GTDB lineage: Bacteria > Bacillota > Clostridia > Oscillospirales > CAG-272 > SVQP01. The sequence goes on from JAGBXH010000034.1 coordinate 858, forward strand.
CCGCGAGCGCGTGAAATTTACGCGCAAGATGAAAAAGGAATACACCATTCTCACCCCCAGCATGGCACCCATCCACTTCAAAATTCTGCGCCCCATTCTGCAACGCGAGGGGTACAAGATCGACATTATGGAAAACGACGGTCCCGAGGTGCTGCAGCTTGCGCAGAAGTATCTGCACAACGATATGTGCTATCCTTCCATGCTGACCACGGGTCAGATGCTGGCGACTATGAAGAGCGGCAAGTACGACCCCGATAAGGTGGCAATGATCATCACCCAGTCGGGCGGCGGCTGCCGTGACAGTAACTATATCAACCTCATGCGCAAGGCGTTTGAAAAGGCGGGATACCCCCACGTGCCCTTCATTTCGGCAAACGTGTGGCTTATGGAGCTTAATCCGGGTGGTCTGCTCAGCCCGTTCGGACTTCTGATGGCAGTTGCGGGCTTGATCTACGGTGACATGGTCATGATCCTTTCCAACCAGGTACGCCCCTATGAGGTCAATAAGGGCGAGACCGACGCCATGGTAGATAAGTGGGCAACCAAGCTGGGTCATGGATTTGCCACGGGCAAGGGCTGGACGCCTTGGGAGATCAAGTAGAACCTCAAGGCAATTGCGGACGATTTTGCGTCGATCGAGATCAAAAAGACCCCCAAGGTCAAGGTTGCGGTCATCGGCGAGCTGTATCTCAAGTATTCCGCGCCCGGTAATAACCACCTTGAAGAGTTCCTTGCCGAGCAGGATTGCGAGGTCTACG
>JAGBXH010000035.1 GCA_017629395.1 Clostridia bacterium
CCTCAAAACGCTTTCCGCGTTTTGACTTTCAAAAATCAGCAATTTTTTGCAGATTTTTGAAAGTTCGACTCCGAAAACATCCACCCGGGATGTTTTCTCCGCTCAGGATGACACAGACGCGGCATGCCGCGGGCGGTTTTTGTTGCTTTTTTTCAAAAAATATGCTAAAATATTGTCAGCAAAGCAAGGGGCTTTGCGACTTATAAGGTAGAGCCCCCAAAAAAATCATCCCGAAAGGAGTTGCTTTGTATGCAAGACAAAGACATCATCGATCTGTATTTTGCCCGAAACGAGCAGGCAATTGCAGAGTCATCCAACAAATACGGCTACTATTGTACAGGCATTGCCCTGAACATTCTGCAGAACATGCAGGATGCCGAGGAATGCGTCAACGACACGTGGCTGCGCGCATGGAATTCCATTCCGCCCGCAAGACCTGACCACCTGCAGCTTTACTTAGGCGGTATCACGCGTCATCTCTCATTGGACAGATTTCGCAAAAACACCGCAGCCAAGCGCGGTGGAGGTGAGCTTATGTTAGCCCTTGACGAGATGCACGACGTCGTTGCATCCGACGCGGACGTGCCCTCTCAGATTGCCGAGCAGGAATTTTCCGAGAGCTTCAACCGTTTTTTGCGGTCGCTGCCCGAGCGCGAGTGCAACATTTTTATTCGCCGCTACTACTACCTTGACCCTATTTCGCTGATCGCCAAGCGTTACGGGCTGAGCGTTGCCAACGTGCAAAAAATCCTCTCCCGCACACGAAATAAGCTGCGCGCGCATTTGGAAAAGGAGGGGTATGCGGTATGAAAGAACTGAGACTGATCGAACTGATGGGCAACATTGACGAGGATCTGCTCATTCGCGCAAACGCTCCCGTACCGCTCTTTAGCAAGCCGCGCTTCCGCAACGCCTTTATAGCTTCCGCCGTGGCAGTGCTGCTGGTCGTGACTATGATCACATCACCCGTAGCGGTGGTCGTTTCCTATAGCAACGCGCACCCAGAGATCGCAGGCGGGCTCGTCTATATTATGGACGCCATGATCAAGGACGAAAGCCACTTTCTCTCTTCCCTGCTCCCCGAAAGTGCCAAGCATACACTGGGCTCTGTGTTTGATGCATTGACGGGTGGACAAGAGCCGGGCGAGGTAGAAACCGAAACAGAAACCGAAACAGAGGCTGAAACAGAACCCGAAAATGAACCGCCTCGCGCAAGCGAAGGACTGATTTTTGAGTCCAACGGGGACGGAACATGGTATCTCAGCAAAAGAGGTGCCTGCAAGGACAAGGACATCGTCATCCCCGACAAATTGGCTAACGGTGAGCCCGTGACCGGCATAGGTACGAATGCTTTCAACACCGGCAGCGATCCTATAAGGTCTGTTATTATACCTGAAAGTATTGTCAAAATTGGCAAAGGTGCTTTCAGCGGGTGCAGATATTTGGAAAAGGTCGTCATCTCCGAAGGTGTAACAAGTATTGGCGAAAGTGCATTTTGGCAGTGCCCCTCTTTGACCGAGATCAACATTCCCAACAGCGTAACAAGCATGGGAACCGACGTCTTCAGAGAATGCACCGCCTTGAAGAGCATTCACATTCCCGGTAGTGTGACCGATATCAGTGATTATATGTTTTTCGATTGTACAGCTTTGGAGAGCGTTTCTTTCGGGCACGGTGTGGAGAGAATCGGAGATGGCATATTCTGCGATTGTGAGAGCTTGCAAAACGTTACAATCCCCGATAGTGTAACACGCATGGGCGATGCTGTATTTCAGGAATGCATCAGCTTGCAAAGCATTACCATACCCAACAGCGTTACCAAAATTGGCTATCGCACGTTCAAAGAATGCACCTCTTTGAAAACCGCAATTATCGGCAACGGTGTAACAGAAATCGGCACTGATATGTTCCGCGATTGCGCAGAGTTGACAAGCGTTACCATCTCGGACAACGTAACACGCATTGGCAACAACGCTTTCTATCTTTGCACCAAATTAACAAGCCTGAATGTTCCCGAAGACTTAACGAATATTGGATCTGAGGCGTTTGCCGGTTGTTCCGCTTTGACAAGCTTTCCGCTCCCCGATAGTGTAACGACCATTTCACGTGGGGCATTCCAAGGCTGTTCCGGTTTGACAAGCTTTATGATTCCCGACAAGGTAACTGCTTTGGATGTTTATGTTTTGGCAGGCTGCCGAGGCTTGGAAAGCTTGATCATTCCGGATGGGGTGACAAGCATTGGAAACCGCTCATTCGAAAGTTGCAAGGGCTTAACAAGCGTTACAATTCCCAACAGCGTCACTTTTATTGATTACTGCGCTTTTGAGGGCTGTGACAGTTTGACAAATATATATTTTACAGGAACCGAAGAAGAATGGAATGCGATTACTATCAATAACGGGAATACCGGCTTGGACTCTGCTACGATTCACTTCAACTGCAACTGAATTATCCTCCCGCCCGCGGCAATACCGCGGGCGGTTTTATTGCAAATTCGGTTGCCCGACCCCGACACTTTGTGTAGGGGAGGCTATTAGCCTCCCGCACGCAATGGGATTGGACTGCCGTTCGGATCATCCGTCCATAGACCGTTTACGGGCGGGAGGATGATATCCTCCCCTACATATTGAAAATTTTTAAAAAATATGCTAAAATAGTGTCAGAATTGGCGACGGACGTCGTGTATATGGGTGAAGGACACACAGAAAGGAGATGACGCGTATGCTGGACAGTCAGATCGTGGCACTGTATCTTGCGCGAGATGAGCGCGCGATTGCCGAAACACAAAGCAAATACGGCGGTTATTGCACGAATATTGCGCAAAATATCCTGCAAAATCTGCAGGATGCCGAGGAATGCGTCAACGACACCTGGCTGCGCACCTGGAATTCCATCCCGCCCGCACAGCCCACCTTGCTCAAAACCTACGTTGGCAAGATCACGCGCAATTTAGCCCTTGACAAATACAAGAGTGCGCACCGCGAAAAACGCGGATGCGGCGAGTTGGCGGTTGCCTTTGATGAGATCAGCGAGATCACGGCATCCGACTA
>JAGBXH010000260.1 GCA_017629395.1 Clostridia bacterium
CTTAGTTTACGCCATTGCGTACCTCATCATGCGTGTCGTTAACGTCAATCTGATCTGGGGCTTTAACTTCCTCTTGGGCACCATCCTTGCGGCTCTTGTACGCTGGATCATCAAGCTGCTCAAGAAGGGCAAGCTGATGCACAGAGAATTGACCAACAACTACCTGCTCGACCGTATCAGCGGCTTTATGTTCGATTTGATGATCATTGCAGGCGTGGCAGCAATTGACCTCTCCCAGCTTTCGGGCATGTGGTGGCAGCTGCTGATCGTTTGTGCTCTGGGCACGGTTGCAACCTTCATCTATCTGCGCGTTGCATGCAATCACCTCTACCCCGGTTACAAGGAAGAGGCATTCTTCTCCATGTTCGGCATGCTGACCGGTACGGCAAGTAACGGTATGATCCTTTTGCGTGAGATCGACCCCAAGTTCGAAACTCCCGCAGCCAACAACCTGGTGCTGCAGGGCATTCCCGCAATCGCATTCGGCGGTGTGCTGCTTCTGCTCTTCAATATTTGCAACACCATTGAGCATTGTTGGCTTGTGCTGGCACTTTTGATTGTTGCATGGGTCGTTTACACAATCATTCTCTTCCGCAAAGCACTTTTCAAAAAAGCTTACGCGAAAAAAGCAGCCAAAAAAGCAAAGAAATCATGAATATAAAGAACGGCGCATCGTGAAGATGCACCGTTCTTTTCTTATTTACTGAGCTTTTGTCTTCTAATGTCCGTTCCCTTGAAAGGCAAAATGGTGAAATTGCCCAGCACGCGGCTGGTAATGCGATCCCAATACCGCTTGCGGAACTCCTCGGTTTCCAAATTCGTGCTCAGAATCACGGGCAGGTGTCTGTTCAGACGGGTATTGAGCAGCCCGTACAGGCACGAAGTCGTAAACTGATTGGTCAGCTCGGTACCAAGGTCGTCAATGATCAGCAGATCGCAGTCGGTGTATCTGGACAAATCCGCACCCGTGGGTGTACCCGTACTGTTGCCAAAACGCTGCGCCTCGTAGTCCGCAAACATATCCACGCAGCTGACGTATACCACGTCCCAGCCGCCCTCAATGACCTCGCGGGCAATCGCGGTGGACAGGTGCGTTTTGCCAAGTCCCGTGCCGCCAAACATTGCCAAATTCTCGCTCTTGGCAGGGTGGAAGGTGGCAGCGTACTGCACAGCGCGCTCCAGATTGCTCTGCATCAGCAGATGCGTCATACGGTCATTCTTATAATAGTCAAGCGAAAAATTTGCAAAGCTCTGCGTCTGCATCAGCGTACCAATGCCGCTGGAGGCATAGCCCGCAAGGATCAGACGCTTGCGCATACAATCACACATTTTGTAATCCACATAGCCGGTATCTCCGCAGCTCCGACACTCGTAATGCGGCGCGGTATAATCGGCAGGAAAGCCGTTTTGCTCCAGCACCTGCGCTCTTTTCTGCTCCAGCGCGCGGCTCTGCGCCTCAATCTGCGCAACGGCTGCCTGATAGTCCGCGCTTTGCAGGGCAGCTTGCAGAATGCGCAAGCCCATATCCGCCAGCTGTGCATCAATCTCGCGCACCGCAGGCAGGATGGCGTGGATCTCCTCGCGTCTCTTGGTCGCAGCCTCCTGTACCAGCAAATACTTACGGCTGTATTCCTCACGGATCTTGCGGAAATTCTCCTGATTGTAGCCCATACTCCTCACTCTGTCTTCATAATGTTATCGTAATTCTCACCAAGGCTGCGACGCATTGCCGCCGCAAAGAAATCATCGGTATCAAAGCTGCCGCTCTGCGCAGGCTGCGCCTTGGCGGTTGCCTTTTTCTTTGCCGATTCGTTGGC
>JAGBXH010000261.1 GCA_017629395.1 Clostridia bacterium
CGTATATATGCAAGCTCGCAGCTCGACCTTTCGACGCTTTTGCGTCGAAAGAATTCGACATCTCCGATGGGTTAAGAGCCGAACTCTTCGAGCTGCGCTGCAACTTAACTCACGTATATATGCAAACCCGCAGCTCGACCTTTCGACGCCTTTGCGTCGAAAGAATTCGACATCTCCGATGGGTTAAGAGCCGAACTCTTCGAGCTGCACCGCAACTTAACTCATGTATATATGCAAACCCGCAGCTCGACCTTTCGACGCTTTTGCGTCGAAAGACTTCGACACCTCCGATCGGTCAAGAGCCATGGTGAAACAAATCTAACAGCCACATACTTCAGAAAGCATGTGGCTGTTGTTCATTCGTTTGCGCAGTCTATTTTTACAGATCCTATGCGCTTCAGATCGTAAGCCTCAAATTTGCCTGTTCAAAGCTTAGCTCGTCCACTTTTTTAAGGTGAATGCCTACCGTGCTGCAAATATCGATCAGATCGGGAATGATTTGCTTGTCCCGGAAGTTTTCGCAAACGTTCAAAATCAGCGTGCCGTTAAAATCAACCGCGGCAACGTTGCACTCACTGAAATCCGGCCAGCAGCGGAAATTGAAGTCGGCAAGTCCGTCCATCACTTGACCCGGCAAATCTATTTTGCCAAGATAGGTAAAGACGAAATTGCATTCTGAGTGCTTCATCACGCCGAACACGACCTTCGCCAGAGCCTTTTGCACAAAGAGCGGCTTGATGGAAACGAGGGGGCCTATCATATCAACGGTTTCCGTTGCCGCCTTTACAATGTTTTCCTTCTGTACGGTAAGGTCGAGAATTGAGCGGTAAATCGTGCTGACGTGCGCAAAATCCATCGTATCATAACGGTCAACGTAGGTAATGTTCTTGGAGATGATGCAGTTGTGCATGGTCTGAAAGCCCATGGGGGCGCGGCAGTCAATCACTACACTGCAGCAGACGTTTTTGTTCTTTGCCTTGGGACTTATATGCTTGCGCAGCGCCATGGAAACCAAAGGCGGCAGTACCGCAGCCGGAGAGGAATCGTTCTTCTTTGCAACGGCAAGCACCTCGCTCATGGGCACCTTCAGAATGTGGCAATCCGTTCGATAGCCGCGCTTGAGAAAGGGAAGTGCATTGGCAGAAAACCCCTGCGCCTGCTTCTTCTGAGGAATCCCTTTCTCCGCGCTGTTATAGAGGCTTTCAAGCCCAAGCTCCAGGGCAGGCTCTACCGGTCTGTCTACACCGAAATAATGACACAGCACCGAGGAAAAGAAGGAGAGCGCGCCTTTGCCGTCACTGATTGCGTGGCACCATTCAAAGGAAATGGTGTATGCATCGTAGCACATCTGCCACAAAAAACCGTTTGTGGCGTCCCCGAAGGCAAGCGGTCTGCTTTCTTCGGCTGTACGGATCAACAGAAATTCTTTTTCGTTTGTTTCAAGATAATATCTCTTTTTGTACCGCAGGGTGCAGGCAAACAGCGGATGCTCATCCAGGGATTGCTTGACTGCTGCATATAAGCGTTCTGCGTCCACAGGCTCCTTGAGCTTGACCTGGAAAAAAGGATTGTTTTCCATGACTGTCTTGTTGGCAGCGATCGGATACAGGTCCATCACGCCCATTTGATGCTTCATTTTTGCCTCTCCTGATTTGACTTTTGCTGATGACAGATTAAGATCAATCGAAAAATTCGACGGTGCCGCTTTCAATGTTGTAGATCGCGCCAACGATGCAAGTCTCACCCTTTTTGGCGAGCTCGGCAATCATTTCGCTCTCCATGATACGGGAAATGCTGTTTTCAACGTTCAGTTTTTCCGCTTCGCGAGCATCACACCCTGCGGGTAAGCATGCGCTGATCTCATCGGTTATCGTAGCGATTGCGCCGTGTGCGCCGCCGTTCAATGCTGCGTCTACCGCGCCGCAATGCGTATGACCAAGTACAATCACCAGCTTTGCACCCAAATGCTCCACACCGTATTCCACGCTGCCAAGCGCATGGTCGCCGATGACGTTACCTGCTGTTCTGATCACGAACAGCTCTCCGATTCCCGCGTTAAAAATATGCTCCGCAGGAACACGGGAATCCGAACAGGTCACGATCACAGCATAGGGATGCTGACCGTTTTCTGCAGTGTCTGCCCGTTTGTCCTTTGACAAGTCCCCGCTGTTCTTTCCTGCTTTGGCGAATATCTCATTCTGCTGCTCAAGATAGTCCAGTATGCTCTGTGCATCGGCAAAATTTGCGGGCAGCTCCTTGGTTTTTTCTGCTCCTGCGCAGCCGGACAGCCCAACTGCTATCAAGCATACCAGCAATATTGATATCCATTTTCTCATTTTACGTTACTCCTTATGTTTTGCTTTTTTGGGTGTTTGCCTTTGTAGAGGCGTGCTTTCGTTACTACACGCAGTTACGACAAAAATCCAAGGCAGCATGCCGCCTGACCCAAAACGAAGTGGATGAGCGTCACACCCCAGATGTTTTGATGCTTTTCATACACCCCGCCCAAAGCTCCGAGCAGGATCATGGCTGCCATCATGTACATAAATCCGTGGGCAATATGCACCGCTCCAAAAAGCAGGGAGGAGAGCAGTATTGCGGCAATGATGCTGTTTTTTTCGTCAAACATTTTTTTAATGCTGCCGTAGATCAAGCTTCTTGCCAAAAATTCCTGTATGATGCAAGTGAAAATATAGGAGAACCACGAATACAGTCCAATATTCCAATTCCAAAAAGGGACGTCCGGGGCAAAGAAGTCCGGGACGATTTGCAACAAGGCGAACTTTGCTGCCATCAAAAGCATGACAACGCCAAGTGAGATTGCAACCGAGGAAACAATGGTTTTTGTGATGTTTTTGAATTTCAATCCCAGCTCGTCGAAGGTTAGCTTCGTGTTGTAGTAAATAACGATCCCGAAAATAAAGACCATTGCGTTGATGACCTGCGTCAATGCCTTGGTGGGCACGTCCATTTGCAAGAACTCAATGGTTGCCAGCACAAGCAAATACAGGCATACGCAAGCCGTAACACAGGTAAATACAATAGAGGCGTCGTATCTTTTCTTGCGCAAAATCTCTGTTTCGGTAATGTCCGATAAGACAAGAACAACCCCGCCCGACTCGTCGTTCTCCTCATTCTTCAGAAACGAGGAGGTAACCCGAAGATGCTTGGTCTTGTTGCTTTTATCGGTAAAGGTTACGGAACCGCTATGTGTTTTTTCCTTGTGATAGACTGCATCGATGACAAACTGATGAAAACCGTCGTTCTCCTTTTTTTGTTCATCAAAAAACATTTCGGCATATGTTCGACCGATCGCAACGTCATTCAGATCAAGCAGCGACCGACACTGGGGATTCATGTAAATAATACGCCCTCGCTCGTCCAGTGCGAGCACGCTATCGTCAATGTCGCGCAGAATTCGCGGGATCAATTCCGAGTTGTATTCCATAGCTCCATTTTTCCTTTCGCGGGTGTTTTATCGGGAAGATCCATCATCACAAACGATGATGTTTATCACGCAATTGTCAAACTGACGGTCAAATTCTGCTTGCATCTGCTTATTGAGCTTGACAATCTCCTCATAGCTTGTATCCTTTTCAAAGGCAAGATGCAGATCTATCTGCACCGAATCTCCGCTTTTGTGGGATTTTACAGAGCAAACCTGAGAGTAGCTTGTATAAAACTGAACCAGAATATTCAGTATTTTCATCTGGTCTTTCTCGGGGAGCGTCTTGTCCGACAATTCGCTCAAAGCTTGCTTGATGCGTTTGATGCATCCGATCATCAAATAGATTGCAATGAAAATACTGATCACGGGAGAAATATATGCTCCGATGAGATTGCTGCGAAGCAGCCACATCACAAGAAGTGACACCAGCGTTACGCTGTCAAAGAGCAAAGCGCCAAGTGCTGCGGCGCAATTGGTTTCGGAAATTGCGCTGCGGTGGAGCTTGTTGATCTTATACTGTTTGATGAAAAACACGGTATCGGAGATGACGTTGATTACCTTCAGTCCGACTACGGCAATCAGCAAGCTACTGGGTTGTGTGGGGTGGATGATGGAATAACCGGACATTCCAAGTGTCAGCAGTAACCCGAAAAATATAATGCCGTCGCAAAGCAGCGAAGAGATTGCTTCGATTTTTCCTATACCGTAGTTATATTCATAGCGAAGATCCTTAGTCAGCTTTTTTGAAAGTATCGCCACTATGGCAGCACGAAGGAGGTACCCGAAGGAGTCAAGCAGATCGACGAATACAAGTACCGTGTGCGAAAGAATTGCAGACAGCAGGATGATCAAAAAGGAGGGGACTTCCGTCAGGAATTGCATAAGTGCGAGGCGCTGCTGCTTTTTATATCCGGAGTTGTGATTCATAGTTGCTTCTCCTAAATGCTGAAAATTTCTGATATGCCGAGCGAAATCACGCCGATTACTACAAATGCCAAGCTAAGATACTGCTTTTTTGTCAATCGTTCTTTTAAGAATAGACGTGCTAATACGATTGTCACAATGCAATAAGAGGATGTAATGGGTGCTGTGAGTATCGGATTAAGTCCCACTGCGAAAATATAGGTCATTGTACCAAAGGTTTCACCGACGGCTGCACCGCAACGAACCGCTTCTTTTTTCTTGAAGGGATTGTACTTGTATTTTTTAACGATCAGCATATAGAGCCACATAAATACGGCAACCACCGCAAATCCCAGACACTCAAAGATAAAGAAATCGATATCGGGGATGGAGACCTCCGTTTCCTCGGATACCGTAATGCCGATTGCCACCATCGAAACGGCGTCTACAAGGTTATACAGAAGGGGGAAAATCAGCGCCAGTGCACCAAGACGGTGCTTTCTGTTATCTTTTGCAAGGGTAATTTCCTGCTTGGACAATTTGTGCTCCTGAATACCGAGAAGCACAACGCCGACAATGATCGCGACGGTTGCGGCAATCTCCAAAATGCCGATGCTGTCCGTAATGTGGCTGCGATCTGTAAACAGGAAAAAGAAGTACAGGATGATTGCTGCCATCGCCCCGTCAATGTTTTCAAGCGGAGATACGACCGAAGCATCCAGGTGCTTTTTTCCAAGAAGTCCAAAAAACAGTGCTATCGCATAAAAAATGCACAGAGGAATCAGGTATAGGTTATCCTTCACCATCATGATGGACTCAAGCAACGTATCCGAGCAGAGCGCCATAATACCACCTGCCGGAGCCATGATGATGCCTATCCATACAAAGGTTTTAAAGTGCGATAGGGGATCGTTATAATCCGAAGATTTTTTATAGAGTATATCTGTCGTGCCCCACAATATGATGCAGGACAACGTTAATAAAAGCCAAGGCATGTGCTCTCCTGTGAACCTTTGTTCATTTTTCGTTATGTATCGGTTATATGCATCATTTTATCAACGTTGTGATCCGATGCCGTTTACCTTTTTGACTTCCATTGATTTGCCACCCTTGGGCATCACGCGTTTTCAGTCTTGTATACGACCTTGCCGTCCACTACCGTGACGAAAGCACCGGTGCCGATGACTTTGAGCGGGTCGTCCTTCCAGATGACCACGTCGCCGTCCTTGCCGATCTCCAGGCTGCCTACGCGGTCGCCAATGCCCGTGCTGACGGCGGGTCTTACGGTAATGGCTTTCCAAGCCGATTCGTAATCCATGCCTGCGCTGACGGCAAAGCCTGCGCACATGGGCAGGTGCTCAAGCGGAATGACGGGCGCATCGGTAATAATGCTGACGCACACACCCGCCTTGTCCAGCGCACCGGGGGTTGTAAAGCTCTTGTTTGCCAGCTCGATCTTGGTCTTGCCGCCAAAGGAGGGGCCGATGAAAGCGGGGTAGCCCTCGGCTGCAAGCTGGTCTGCGATCAGCTCACCGTCGGTGCAGTGATCCAGCGTCAGATCCAGATCAAATTCCTTGGCAATGCGAATGGCGGTGAAAATATCGTCTGCGCGGTGCGCATGTGCCTTGAGCGGAATC
>JAGBXH010000262.1 GCA_017629395.1 Clostridia bacterium
CTTAAAGGTGTCGATCATGTACGCATCCAGCTTTTTGAGCCTGCGCGCGCTTCTTGCCGTCATGCTGTATTCCTTTTGCGCACGCGCTACCATAGCGTCAAACTGGTCTGCCGAAATGCGCACCTGCGGAGAAGGAGCGGCTTCAAAAAACTGCGTCTTTCTGTCAAGATTGATGACCATGGCACGGTCATACACCTTATCCGAAATGGCAAAGGTGGAGTCGTCGTTGTTTGCCGTGCCCACGAACCACATATTGGAGGGCAGCTTGAGTCTGCCGCCGCGCAGCAGCGCGGGATCTCCCTTTTGCACGTCCGACACCACGTCAACGTATCTCTTTTCGGGATCGGGAATCTCTAAAAGCGACAGAAATTCCGCAAAGTAGTATTCCACGCGCGCAATGTTCATTTCATCCAGTACCGTGACGTACATATCTCTGCTGTAATTTGCCTCGTACATCTTTTGCAGTAAAAGCGTTTCGTTGAACTTGCCCGTAAACTCATTATAGTAACCGATCATGTCGGTTCGCTCTTTCCACATGGGCTGAATGGGCACGATGACCGACGGATTGCCGATAAATTCTCCGAACGCATACGCCAGGGAGGTTTTACCCGTGCCCGACATGCCCTGCATGACCAGCACGTGCGAAACGCCCAGATTGGCGATAAAACGGCGGATATCCGCAATATCGTAGTAAAGTCCCAGATTGCCCGCCGCATACGCGCGGAAATCTTCGCAAAAGCTTGCCAGCGTCACCTCGGGTCTGTACGGCGGTGCTGCATACTTCCGCATCACCTCATCCGTACTTGACAGCATGAAAAACCTGCTCTCCCCGTCTTTTCTCTCGGGAGTGGGCTTGTTGCCGCTCCCCTTTCCCTTGCCGTTCCCTTGTCCTTCGGGGGCGACGACCTGCACGCGCGCGGAATCCGCACGCAGCACCGCAACCACCAGCACCACAATCAGCGCAAGCACGATTAACACGTACAATCCGATCGCGGTTCTGGATGACAGCAGCTCCCACAAAAACTGTAAAAGCATCCTCATAGTCACTCTCTCCTTTCGGCAAGGATTACATCAAATTCATCGAGGTCAGCACCTCAGTCGTCACAGGCAGCTTTTCACGTCCCACCGTGCGCTCCAGCAGCGCGGACAAATTCTCACCCTCGGTTCTTTGCGCCAGCGCACGCAATCCCTCGGCGCACGCAGGCACGATGACGGCTGCAAAGCCGTTGTCAAATGCATCCACCGTCTTGCCGCCGCACGCAAGATACGTAGCGGTATACTTTTCAAACATACGCAGGGTGCGGTTGGAAAGCGTTTCTGCGCCCATGTCCACCATGCCCTGCTCAACAAGGTCAATCACGTGCCACAGCTCGTCGGACAAATAATAGTCATTCTCGGCAGCAGCCACGGCGCGGGCAAATGCATTCACCGATGCACAGATCTCCTGCGCTCCCTCGGCATCCTCGGGCGGGAACGCTCTGCCCGAATTGCGCAGATACACCGCTGCTGCGTAGCGTGCAACGCTTCCGTGCATATTGGGCGCACGATCCTGCTCGGGCAATACGCTC
>JAGBXH010000263.1 GCA_017629395.1 Clostridia bacterium
GCGTGTGGGGGGGAGGCTGGCGCAGGCTTGTTCCAAGCGCAGGGGGGAGAGCGCGAAAACAATCGGTTTCTGCGCGTAATATCTCCATAGCAAAAGCAGAAGCCCATTAAAGACTTCTGCTTCACATATTTTCACCGTTAATTTGTCAGCCCCATACGAATGCTCTTTTTCCTTTTTTTCGCAACTATCTTCCCTTGACAAATAATTGTACACATAGTATGATATATTTGTAGACCCCTATCTATATATAAGGAGGTTGCTCAAAACATTTGAGCGCAAAACAACTATGAAAAGAAAATTGCTCTGCGGTATTCTGGCTATGCTGATGCTTTTGCCCTTGGCTGCCTGCAACCGGGACAGTACGCCCACACCCGCCGATACCGACACCACCGCTCCCGACACAACGGACACCAAGCCCGCCGAAGAAAGCGCGACCGAGCCGCTCACCGAGCCGCTCACCGAGCCCGAGCCGGAAGGCGAGCCGCCCTTGGAAATTGAAGTGCCCGCGTACGAGGACATTGGACTGACCGCGCAGCTGATCGGTATTGACAACAGCACCAAGCTGCATTACAATTTTGCCGATCACAAATACAGCAAGCTGCGTTCTGACAACAAGCTGGTCTTTACCTCCAACAAGGATTACGTAGTTGACAAAGGCGGCTTGACACTGACTGCCGATGGCTGGAACAGCGTGGGCTTTGCGCATACGCTCAAGGAAGCATATACCGCAAAGGCATCCATCACCAATCGCGGCGCAGAGAACAACGTGCGCTCGATCATGTTCGGCTGCCGCGTCACGCGCTCCGACCATTTGTACATTGACAGCGGACTGTGGTTCACCTTCTCCGAAAGTGCTGTTTATGCCCATGTCAAAAACGGCTTTACCAAGCTGATCGGAAATGATTTCCCCTTCAACGCCAAGGACGGCTTGGACGTGACCATCAAGGACGACGGCACAAATATTGAATGCTACGTCAACGACGTGCTCGTTGCCAAGGCAGTTGTGGAGCAGGAATGCCTTGTGCTCTATGATGCAGAGGGTGCTGAGGTAGGTCGCACGCCCGATCTTGCCCGCATTGCCAATGGGGATACTTTGGGCTACGTGCGCACCATGTCCCACTTTGCAGAGTCCACCACCAAATCCATGAGTCTGGAAACAGGCACCGTGATTCCCTACGCTCCCAACGACGTAATTACCGAGCTCAGAGAGGGCTATTCTTACCTGCTCTCGGATAAAACGCAGATCAAAACGCAATATCCCATTACCCTGATTGACGGCGTGGTGCTGACCGACGCCAAGGCAGTTGCTGCGCTCTTTGGCTTTGACTGCACCATCTCCGAGGATGGCACGAAAGCTACGCTGACCCGCGACAACGCAACGCTGACATATACCGTCGGCACAGCCGCAGTGGATTTCAACGGCACGCAATTCGCATGCCCCACCACCGCCTCTCGCGGCGGCAGTGTTCTGATCTCGCTTGACTATCCCGCACGCTGGATGGGATATACCGTCACCCCTGCAGGCAGCTCGATCTACGTCAGTGCCTCTGCCGACGCGCTGACCGATGCGCGCAAGCAGGAAATGGCTGATCGCTATACGCTCTATGCCGACGTCATCTACAACTACGATGACGTAGAGATCGAGCAGATCGGTGTGGGCAAATATGAAAAAACGCCCTATGAGGATCGCCTTGTGGGTATTGCATATTCCACCTGGCTGTGCACCAAGATCATTACCTGGGGCAAAAACACCTGGGATACGCCGCTTTACGGCAACTACTACTCCGATGACCGCGACATGATCGCCAAGCACGCAGAGCTTTTGCGTGACGCGGGCGTGGATTTCATCTTTATCGACTGGACCAATAACACCACCTACGATCCCGCAACCATGCGCGAATCTCGTTCCGATTTCCGTATGATCGAGGAAGCGACCGACCTTGTCTTTGAGATATGGTCAACCATTGAGGGTGCACCCAAGATCTGCATTTTCGCAGGCCCCGGACATTCCGGCTATGAAAACGTCAAAAACGGCAACCATCAGAAGAAGGTAGACCAAATCTATTCCTCTTACGTGGAAAAGTACCCCGATCAGTATTTCCACTACCAGGGCAAGCCCCTGCTTATGTGCTACGGCGCAACGCCCAACCAATACGGTGCGCGTCCCAAGTGGACGGACGACCGCTTTACCATCCGTTGGGCAACCGGCTACGTGGGGCAGCAGGATAGTCTTTACAACGTGAAAACCATGGCAACCCGCAACCAGTGGTGGAGCTGGGAGGAAAGAGGCTTGCAGCCTTACTCCGTATACAACAACCGCGTGGAATGCGTGACCTGCACCGCAGCCAGCCGTGCTCAGGGCTCTGAAGGTGACAGCGGTTATATTCCCGCCTACGGCAGAGAGAACGGTCTGACGCTGAAAAAGCAGTTCCAGCGCGCAAACGATCTGGGCGCGGGCATGGTCATTCTGATCTCCTGGAACGAATGGACCACGGGTGAGCAGCCCTCCCCCGAGGTTTCCAAGGACCTTGAGCCCTCCGTCGTACACGGTACGTTCTACTATGACCTGCTTTGCGAGCAGATCAGAAAATTCAAGGGACAGATCAACACCGAAGCAACAGAATAAGGAGGACAGCGATTATGGAAAGCAGATTCACATCCGTCCTGCCCATTGGCGTGGGACTCTATGAAAAAACGCCTGCCGAGCAGCGCAAGGTGGGTATTGCCTACACCACTTGGCATTGCGACGTTCTGCCCGGTTGGGGCGCAAAAACCTGGGATCTCCCCTTGGACGGTCCTTATAACTCAGACGA
>JAGBXH010000264.1 GCA_017629395.1 Clostridia bacterium
GCCCGTGGTGGTATCGGCATGCCAAAGCGCACTGCCGATTGCTTCCTCAACCGCCTCGGCGGTCATATCAAACATGGGGTCAATAAAGCTATCACAAATTGTCGCGTAGGTCTGCACGGCATGCTCTGCGGTATGCGGCACGCGGTTTGCCGTAGAAAACGCAATTGCCACGTCCCCGCTGCCGTTGCCCATATACGAGCCCGTGCGCGAAAGCCCCACGCCCGCGCGGCGTGCCACTCTGCCAAGCTGTCTTTCCGAAAGCGGTGCATCGGTGGCGATGATCATAATGATCGAGCCCTTGTCGGCAGCATTGTCACGCTCTGCGATTTCCCTGCCCACTTGTCTGCCGTCGATCATCAGCCGTCCCCTGCCGCCAAAATTGGCAAGCACCAACGCGCCTACGGTATACCTCTGTCCGTCAAGCGTCAGCACGCGCGACGCAGAGCCGATGCCGCCCTTAAAGCCAAGACAGCACATACCCGTGCCTGCGCCCACCGCGCCCTCGGCAAAGGTGTCCGCGCAAGCGTTGATCGCGTCCAGCACGTGCTGCTCGGTGACGTGCAAGCCGCGGATATCATTGAGCGTGCCGTCGTTGCACTCACCCACCACGGGATTGACCGTGCCCCAAGCACCGCCGATCTCGGGATTTTGCGCCATCATGTATTTGACCACAGCGGTAAACGCCGTGCCAACGCCCAACGTATTGGTCAGCACAATGGGCGTTTCAATGGTGCCAAGCTCGTTTATCTGCACAAGTCCCGCCGTCTTTCCGTAGCCGTTGAACACGTGCGACGCCGCCATGACCTTATCCGTAAACAGATTTCCGCTGTGCGGCTTGATACAGGTCACGCCCGTGCGCACGTCATCGCCCTCATATAGCGTCACGTGCCCGACCGTCACGCCCGGCACGTCAGTAATCAGATTCTTCTCTCCGCGCACACCGCGCCCGACCGTAAAAGGAGTGTTTGTAAGTCCCATGTTGCCCTCCTTGATGTTTCTTGCTTTCATTATACCCGAAACAAAATAGAAAATCAAGGTGTAATGCAACAAAAAAGGAGCGGATCTTGCGTCCGCTCCTGAATTTTGATCAAATATGTTCGGCAAATAAATGCCCCAACTTGATGGTGCTGTCCGAATCGTAGTGGTAAATATCCACCTCAGGCTGCGGCTCGTTGAGCACGGTCAGCCCTGCGCCAATGGTATCCACAAACACACCACCGGGAATCTTTGTAGCATACGCGCGCTTGAGTTCGTTCATCTGCACGTGGAAAGGCCAGGTCTGCGAAATACCTGCATCGATAAACTTGCAATCGGGCGCAAAATACTTGGCAAAGCCTGCGCGCAGATCGGCAAGCATGGCGTCATAGCGGCGCTCATAGTGCGGCATGTGCTGCTCTTCGCAAGCATCTGCCTCGCCCTGCATCCAGCACCAAGCCACGATCTCGGGCGCATATCCCTGCTCCTCCAAAATCTTGAGACTATCGGGCAGCACCTTCATCATCTCGTTATAGCACCAGCCGCAGGTGCGGTAGTTTTCGGGGATATTCATATCGTCATGCGATGCGGGGTTATACTCCGCGCCGCCCGAGGGAGACAACCAATCGTTCCAAAGGCTGGTTCCGCCGTACGCACACTTGATGATGGCATACTGCTCGCTCGGATATTTCTGCGAAATGACCTCGGCAATGCCCACCTCGGGTCCAAAGGTATCCTTGGTCAGCTCGGCACAATTCAGCCCGGTTTTGACAAAGCCGTCGCTGTGCTTGTCGTGCGAGTAGTAGCTGATCGGCACGCCCTCATAGCCGTCCATGTATTCCTTGACCTTTTCGGGCGAGAAATGACGGGGCAGATATTGGCAATGTCCCACGCCCACGGCGTTGGACTGTCCTGCTAACAGAATAATCTTGATCTTTTTCATCATCATACTTCCCTTTCTTTGGGTGATGATTTATTATAGCATAAAAACTGCTGTGATGTCAACACAAAACTTGCCAAGGCTGAAAAATACAGCCCGAGGCATATGCCTCGGGCTTTCTTTGTTAAGTTACTCCCCTGCCAATGCGCGCAAGAGGTAGGAATGCACGTTATAGACTGTATCGTCGTCCTCGGTAAAGGTAATAGTGCTGGTCACGATGTGGTGCGTCAGCTCCTTTGCATAGTCCTCACCCTTTGCCTCTTCCAGCATACAAAGCAGCTGATAGTCCTCAATGCCCTCGCGCATGCAGATCAAGCGCAGCGAAGGAATGGGATCAAGCTGACCGTACACCGCGCCGGGATAGATCAGAATACCGTCGCCGGGACCTTCCTTGGGGAACGGGCAGCGCATGGTAAAGGTGTTGCCGCCCACGCCCTCGTAATTGGCAACGTGCCAGTAAAGGAAACCGGTCACGTCAAGCTCATAGCAGGTCCAGAACATAGTGCGCGCCTCGGTACCGTCGCTGTACAGCAGAATGTTCTGATAGGGTGCGGTATACGCGGGCACGCAGGAAACGTACGCCCACAAATCTCCGCCCTTTTCGGTAATATAGCCCTTGATGCGCTCCTCAAACTCGCCAAAGCGTCTGTCATCTCTCTCGGCATGCGTAAATTGCGCACCGGGGGTATCCTTCAACACTCTGGGCGTAAAGCTGAAGAACTTGGGACACCAGATATTGACGTATCTGGACATAAAGTCAATCTGATCCTTGGATTTATCGGTCGTATAGCTGATGTTCATCTCAAACGGCGAGACCATACGGTAATCCGTCCAGCCCCAATTGTTGAGCAGCATTTCCGCTTCCTCTTTAAGCTTGGTCACGCTGTTCTTGCCCGTGGGATCACCGATATTGGGACGCGATACGCCCGGCTCGTCCTGACCGTAGAAGTACAGCTTTTCCTTGAGAACGGGATCGTCCTTGAATCTGTCATACTGATCCTTGGCGGTCACGCGGATGGTGGTCACGCGCGGGTTTTTCAGCCATTCCGTACCAAAATCTACAGTACCCGTGGGGGTAATGCGGTATTTGAGCAGGAAATCGGCGGTTGCCTTGAGAATATCATAATCGGACGCATTGAAGCCGAAGTTTGCATACTGCTCCAGAATCTTGCTCTGCCAGATCATAAAGGTGGTATCCAGCGCGGTCTCTTCGGACAGCGTGACGTTATACACGTAGGTATACACGTTTGCCATCTTGATGCACGCACCGGTATCCGCATCACAGATCTCAATCGTTGCCACGTACGCACCGGGAACGGTATCGGGCGTGGTGATCGCCTGCACGACGAATGCGCGCGAGGTATCGCGATAAGGGTACTTTTCGGGCTCCCAGGGCTTGTAGGAGTAAGGGCCAACACTCACCCAAGGACCTTCCTCGTAGTTGCCGCCCTCGGTCTTGGAAATATACGCGTCATACGGTACAACCGCATCGGGATAGACGGGCTTGCCCGGGAATTTCATATCCACGTAGCCGTCCTCCACGTAATATTCCACGCCAAGCTCGGTAGTCAGCGTATCACCGTTTGCGTTGGTAAAATCCGAGATCTTGACCGTAATTCTCTTCTCCACGGGAGAATGCACGAAGAACTGGCAGCCCTCCATTTCGTTTTTGCCCATCTGCATGACGTAGGTGGGATCACCGTCGCGTACGATGGTGTATCTGTCGATCTTCTCGGTGATGTGGTCAAACCACAACAGAAAATCGGGATCATCGTTGGGAGCGGTGGGCAGCACCTTGTCGGGAATGGGATCATACGCCGACATATCCATAGACGAGCCGTAACCCAGCTCGTACTGCGCCAGAGGATCCACGGGCGCGGGGGGCTCGGTGGTCTGCTCCTCGGTAGAGGGTTCTGGCTCGGTAGGTTCGGGTGCGGTCGATTCTACGTTCGACTCCGTCGAACTATTCGACCCTACAGGCTCGGTCTCGGTGGGCTGCTCGGTGGCATCGGTCACGGGATCGGTGTCAGTATCGTAAGAGTGCTCCCCTCCCGTGCAAGCAGACAACAGCATCACAGCAGCCAATGCAAGCAGCAAAATGCTTGTCAATCGTGTTTTCATCTCGCGCTCCTTTATAAAATTACTTGGAAGCGTAAACCTCTTTGATGGTATCGATCACGGCTTCAAGCTCATGGGGCTTGACCTTTTCGGGGAAAGTGCCCGCCTTGACGCAATCAGCGAAATAGCGCAGCTCGTTGTAGTAGCCGTCGGACTGAGGCACGTAGCAGCCCTCTTCAATATTGCTTGCCGTGTTCATATCCTGCGTGGTCCAGTCTTCCTTGTAGATCTTCAGACCCGCGCCGTTGAATTCCAGCACGGCGTGCTCAAACTGCATACGGTAGGTTGCCGAGAACTGCACGGGTGCGTGGAACCAAGCCGCCTCGCAGGCAACGCGTGCGTCACCGTACTTGTAGATCGCGTGCACGTAATCCATACCGTGGAACACGTGCTCGATCTCGGGCTTGCCAAGGGTGTAAACCAAGAAATCCAGATCGTGAATGTGCAAATCAAAAGGCACCATACCGCTGCGCTCTGCATCCTGCATCCAGTTATCCCAGCTTCTCACGGGAATCGCACCGATTCTCGTCATAGTACCGCTGACCAGCTTGCCGTATCTGCCGGTGTCAATGCTGTCCTTGAGATACACGTACTCGGGCCACCAACGCAGCACCTGCGCGATCATGAAGCACTTGCCATTCTTTTCTGCGGTCTCGTATGCGCGCGCCACGTCCTCGCGGTGCAGCGCGATGGGCTTTTCGGACACCACGTGAATGCCCTTTTCCATAGCCTTGACGGCAAAATCCACGTGCAGGTAAGTAGGCAGCGTGATATCTAAGATATCGATCTGCTCGTTTGCCAGCATCTCGTCAAAATCGGTGTACTTGCGCGCGGTGATCTTGCTGTCGTAACGATCCATCATCTCGGGACGAATGTCGCAGATCGCAACCAGCTCTACGTCCTCCATGCGCGTCCAAGCGTCTACGTGAACGGCACTGATACCGCCCATACCAACTTCTGCTACTCTGAGTTTCATCATAACCTCCCTGCCGCCCTTGACGGCTTGCATACAAAATTTTACAAGATACAGTATAACACAAATTCCCCTTGTTGTCAATCAACAAGGGGAATTTTATCTGTTGGGTTTTCATGCGTGTGGCTCTTGTGCATCCTCCGGTGCTTGCGTTGGCGGCTCCATGGTGATCTCGGGCGTTACCGCCTCGCCCCAGCAGGGCTGGAAGGTAACGGTCGTTGTCGCATTCGGGTCAGCAGCGGGCTCAATTTCAATTTCAATCTCAAACGTGAAATTATCTGTCGAAGCGGGCGTTCTGCCCTCGCAATTCGCGGTTCTTTCATTGTAAATGGCGGACGTGGATAACGTCTCACCGCCACCGATCGTCACAAGGCATCTGCCCTTAACGGTAGAATCCTCGGTCATTTTCAAGGTCACAAGGTACTTACCCTGCTTCAACTCATAGGTATACGTACCGCCATCCTTGGTCGGGACGAGCGCTTCTCCCTCTCCCTGCACCGGTTTTACCGTAACCACAAGGTCAAACGACCCCGAGGTCAGCGTATGATTCGAGCTGGACGTTTCACTTGAAAACCAAGCAAACGTCATAGAGCAAAGCGCAACGATGCAGATCACAAAGCCAACGGCAGAGATCAAAATGCTCTGCATAAATGCCTTTTCGGTTAATATGTCACCGCGATCGCAAAAAAAGCTTTTCAAGTGATTCCCTCCTCTCGTTATATTTTTAATGTGTTCGGTAATCAAAAGGCATAAACGCATTTGTGCCCTTTGATCACCGCCCAACCCCATATAGGGGTTGGGGGGATAATAGGTTGATATTTATTATTGAATAGTTATATTGGTAACAGTTCCAAGATTAACAACACCAACCACCTTTTCGATGGTTGCAGCAGCACCCATTACAGTTACATTCTTAATAGTAACACTATCAATAGCGCAACCTGCCTGCATGGTACCTACCACAGCACCTTCGCGATTTTTGGTAGAATTAACAGTCTTAACTTCCAAAGCTTCCAGAGAACAATTCTTCACCGTAGAAGTGGTATTCGCAGCAGCATTAGACAGGTATCCCACTAAGCCGCCAACATGGTTGATCGATTCAATCTTACCGCCATTAACAGAACAATCTCTAATCTCCAGGCCATCTGTGGAAGTATAGCCAATCAAACCACCCGAATACTTGAAATTGCTAGCAGTTACATTGGTTACATGAACATTCTCGATAATAGCAGTTCCACCATGATTTTCATACCAACCGATAAGCGCACCACCTGCACACTCCGAGTCAGTGCCTGTACCAGTAATAGTAACATCTTCAAACTTCAAGTTTTTAATAACAACATTACCATTGGTGGAAAGTTTGCCCAGCAAACCGCCTCTTTCACCTTGGGTAGTCAAGCCTTTAATGGTATGTCCTTGTCCATCAATAGTAATCGTTGTGTTGGAACCAGTCCAGGGCATGGTGACGTCCCACAATACACCAGTAAGATCGATATCACAGTTCAAAACTACTGCGCCAGTAGTTTTAAGACTAGACAATGCTTCAAGCAAATCCTCAGCAGTTCCTACGAATGCAGAAATTTGAGCACCATCAATCTTAATAACTGTCTTTGCGGTCTGTCCCGCAAACTGGGTCTTGCCGGTCAAAGTAGTGTCGTTAATATTCAAAACAGCATCAACTGCAGATGCGCGGAAGATGATAATTGCATCACCGTCATTGCACTCAGACTTCAAAGTGCTATTCTTAATTTCGAAAGTCTTAGCTTCACCAAGGTTACCGCCAGAACCTACGCCGAAACGAACTGCATAACCCTTGACATTAAATGTACAGCCGTCAATTTCAACATTAGTGCAGCTGTTGAGGTTCGCACCATTCTTGGACTCAACGGTACAGCCGTTGATAATCAGCTTACCTTCAACGTTATTCGTCTGAATCAAGCTGTGCATAGTTGCATCAACAGTACAGCCAATGATAGTCCAGTTCTTGTCACCGCCGTCTTCGTGACGAATAGCAGCACAGCCCACTACACCATCAGGGTCAGTAAAAGTACAATTCTTAACGGTCACGTTATGAGCATAAGAATACTTGTTGTTCAAAGTTCTGTCAGGGCTGACAATGCAGGAATTCGCTCCCTCTTTAGCAACGAAGTGAATGTTCTGAATGGTCAGTGTCTCTGCGCCGTTCTGTCTACCGTCGCCAAATACGGTCATTACACCATTGAAGGTCTTGCCATTACCATCAAGAGTAATGTTTACGCCTTCCTTCTGAGCAATGGTTACGTCACCGGTAATATCAGAAGCAAATTTAATTACCGCATTATCTGCAGCGTATGCCAGAGCGTTTGTCAGATCAGTAAATGCACCGCCCTTCACAACAACGTCAAATGTGTCTGATCCAACGGTTATATCGCCAATCAAGGTACCATTGTTAATGGTCAACTTAGCAAGATTGTTATTGGTATTAGGTTGCTGCATCCAAACAGATCTTCTAACACCGGTAATAGTACCGCCGTTGATTACAAGCTCGTCGAGTCCGACAGAGCTGTTGCAGTACTGACGGATACCGATGTAAGTGGACTCAATACTACCACCATTAATAACAGTCTGTGCAGTTTCTGCACCGGTATTGGTCAAAGTATCGATAGCATATGCCATGTCGGTACCGCCTGTATGCTTGATAGTACCGCCATTAACAATCAAGGTAGCGCGCTGATTGGAAATAACAGAAGAATATCTGTTCCAATCACTATCAATAGTGGCACTCAAGGTGATAACACCGGTACCGATGCCATCATTGATGGTCAGCTTCTTGCCGGGTTGAATATCGAACAGAGCAAAGCTGGTAGAAGTGGTGTCTTTACCGGTAATGGTTTTGCCATTCAAGTCCAAAGTCATCTCACCGTTCACAATGACCTTTTCACCATCAGCAAGAGTAATATCCGAAATCAACAGATACTCACCACCATTTGCAGCAGCCTGAGTCAGTTGATCTACATTGTAAATTACACCTGCATAGTCATCGGAAATAATAATGTACTGACCATCAGCATTCTCGAACGCTTCAAGGTCTTCGACCAACCAATTGGTAGGATCAAAGTTGAATACACCACCGCTTACAGTGATGGGATCGTTATAAGGACGAATCGTATCAACAGATCCGGAATCATTTACATAACCGTTAAAGATACCGCCCGAAATAGTGAACTCAATGTTCTTACCGGTAGCAGCACCAAAGAGCCAAGACTTGGCAGTCTTGTTGAAGGAACCGCCCGTAATGGTTACAACTGCGTCCTGACCATCGGCAAGAATCAGCTCATTACCAGACTGGCTATCAAAGGAACCGCCTTCAATCGTTACGTTACCGCTCCAGTTATAGATACAGTGTTTGCCGGAAAGATGCTGGTTATATACACCGTCAGCAACAGTCAAAGTACCCTTGTTATAGATACCGCCGTTAACAGTAGCATTGTTGATGGTGAGGGTGGCACCTGCTTGGTTATTAAGGCCATAGCCACCATTCGAGTTAAACTCACCGTTTTCAATGTTCAGAATACCGTAGTTATAGATTGCAGCACCGCCATCGGTTCCCCATGCATTATAAACGCCACTCAGAACAGTAATCGTAGCATTAGGATAAATGGTACCAGTTACTGCATCGTAGCCATTATAAATGCCGCGTGCATTGACAGAACCACCACCTACGCTATCCTTAAGAATCAAATTACCAAAGTTTTGAATTGCATAAGTAGTTGCCAACTTATCTTCGGGAAGAGTGAGGTCATTACCCTGCAAGTCAATCGTAATCACGCTGGGAGTTGATCTCAAGGAATAAGTAGTTGCAACGGGAGCAGGGATAACGATAGGCTCGGTCAGCTCGATATCTTCCTCGATCACAAGGTTAGTCTCGCCTGCGTTGATAGCAGCCTGGAGATCCTGTGCAGAGAAGATCTTCATACCATCTACCCAAGCGTCTTCGTCGTAGTCGTTTTCGCCAAAGCCGTTTGTTTCACCGATATCCTGGGTAGCAAGGATGTTGATGCCCAGATCAATCGTGGGAATATCAACGCCGTTATGGTTTGCAACATTGCCAACAGAGGTAGGCATGTAAACAACCATTGCGAGGTATACAAACGCAGCAGGAGCTTGCTTTGTACCAGCTGCCAGCTTACCAGCCTTGGAGTAGCCTGCAGAGATCTTGGTCGTCTCGGTTGCATTCTCCATAGCTGCATTGCTGTCTTCAAATTCAGGATTAGGCTGCGCTTTTGCGAGCTCCTCGGCAGACAGAACGAGCGGGTCAACTACATCAAAATAAATGTAATCAGAAAGCTTGAAATTCTCACCCGCCTGGTTGATACCGGGTGTCTCTTCAATATTTACGCCAAGCTGATACTTGAGGTTCAGAGAACCATTGTTCTTAAATCTCAGGTATGCAACATCAACGTAGCCGGGCTCCCAAAGGTTGCCGGAAAGAATGTCAGACTTGTCTTCAACGGTTTCCCACGAATCGCCATCCCAGTATTCCAGAACGATATCCAAGTTACCCGCGGTAATGATGTTATTACCCGATTCTACCTTATCAGTAAACCATGCAAAGGTCGTACCGAGCAGCATAGCAAAGCAAAGGATTGTCGCCAGAACGCTGGAAAGAAACGCGCGCTTTGTAGATTTTACGTTATTCATCGTAAAAATATCCTTTCATAGTTTTTTGCCGGATCGCATA
>JAGBXH010000265.1 GCA_017629395.1 Clostridia bacterium
ACGCATGCGCCAAGAGCAAGGATTGCAAGGATCGCGCCTGCGCCAACAACGCCTCGGCAGCTGTCCTTTTCCTCCTCGGTGGTTGCCTCTTCCTTGGTGGTTTCCTCGGGAGTAGTGACTTCCTCAGGAGTGGGAACTTCCTCAGGGGTGGTCACTTCTTCGGGAGTAGTGACTTCCTCAGGGGCGGTTACTTCTTCGGGAGTGGTAGCTTCCTCGGGAGTGGTAACTTCTTCGGGAGTGGTAACTTCCTCGGGAGTGGTGACTTCCTCGGGAGTAGTGACTTCCTCGGGAGTGGTGACTTCCTCACCGGTTGCGGGAATTGCCTCGGTGATCTTGTCACCGCAAACGGAGCAGGTCTTTTCCTGCAAGCCGTCCTCGGTCACGGTGGGCTCCTTGACGGTTACCCAATCGCCGTAGGTGTGACCCTTTGCTGCGATCTCGGTCTGTGCAACGGTAACGGTGCCGCAAACGGAGCACTTCTTGCCTTCGGTCAAGCCGGTCTCGGTGCAGGTTGCATCCTTACCGGGAATGGTTTCCTCAGTATGACCCTTAGCTGCGATCTCGGTCTGTGCAACGGTAACGGTGCCGCAAACGGTGCACTTCTTGCCTTCGGTCAAGCCGGTCTCGGTACAGGTTGCGTCCCTGCCGGGGATAGTTTCTTCGGTGTGACCAAGTGCAGCAACTTCATCATCGGTGTAGGCATCACCGCAGACGCAGGTGTACGTGGTATAGCCCTTTTCGGTGCAAGTAGGTGCAGTTACGACCGCTTCGTGCTTATGACCAAGAGCTTCGATCTCCACAGTCTTTATTTCGCCACATGCACAGGTAAAGGTCTTTTCGCCCTTTTCGGTGCAGGTGGGCTCGGTGGTGATCACGCCCTCGCCCCAGACATGTATGCACACATCACGCAATCCGCAAACATCGCATGCACCGTCCGCATTTTGGTCGACATGACCTTCCAAGGGAAGCGGCTCTTGGGGATTCAACTCTGCTTCGCAAAGAGCACAAACAGTAGCACCAATATAGCCTTGCTGCGTACAGGTCGAAGCACATCCCTCTTGCACTACGGGAACGTGATCAAGCATAGGCGTGGTTTCCAAATAGCTGTCACTGCATCTTGTACAAATATAGCAAATTTCACCCGTTGCATAGCAATCTGCCTCTGTCAGCACCTCGGGTCTATAATCATGTCCTGCTGCCGTTTCAAGCAGCTCATTGCAACGAATACAATGGTTGTCATTTTCGCAATGTCCATTCGGATAGGTCGGCAAATGCCCCAAAGCTTCTTCAGCAGTTTCACCGCAGGTTACGCAATAACGCTCCTCTGTACAATCCGCACCGATTTCATTATTATAGGTGTGACCGGTTTCCATTTCCAAAACCGCGGGACATCTTGTGCACGAAACGCGCTCGGTGCAGGTAGGTGCTTCCCTATCAGGCTCGTGTCCCAATTTTTCTGCCTCAACGTGATTGCAAACCACACAATACTTGTCGCGTGTGCAATCCGGAACATCGGTTGCGTTATAGACGTGCCCTATCTCGGGCGACAGCACTTCTTGGCAAGTCGAGCAATAATGAGGAGTGGTACAGGTTGCCCACACGTCTGTGTGTCCGATTGCGACCTCCAAAACCTCATCACAACGCGTGCAAATCACATCCTCGGTGCAGGTAGGTGCCTCTTTATCGGGATCGTGACCCAGAGCACCTTGTGTTGCTTCAAAGTAACCTGTATTGCAAGCGCTGCAAACGTAATTGATTCCGCCATCCAGATGGCAATCCGCCTCGATAACAGTTTCCTCATAGCTATGAGGAGCAATGGCTTGAATCCGCTCGGAGCATACCGTGCAGTACTGCGCTTGTGTACAAGTGGGTGCTTCAATGTCGGGAATATGCCCCTCGGACGGAATGGTTTCGGTATTCGTTTCCAGCGTCTCGCTGCAAACAGTACAAGTTACAATTGACTTGACAAATCCGTCCGTCGTACAATCGGGTGCTGCTTGCTCTACAATTTGCGCCTCGCCCGCGACGTGACCGTCAGACGCAAGGACAATCTGTTCTCCATAGCGCACGTTATCACAGAGCGTGCAGGTATACATATAAATAACGTAACCGTCTGCCGTACAGGAAGCATCTTGCTTTTCATATACACTCTCAACTTCATCATGCTCAAGAGCATCAACTGCCTCAAGCACTCTGGAAATCTCATCTTCACATACAGAGCAGTAAATCACAGTTTCGTAGCTGCCCGAAATACCGCATTCAGCCTCTACTTCGTTTTCAATAACAGGGTCAGCATGCGTATGACCGGATGCATACAACACTTCGGCGGGGACATATACGTGATCACAATTTGCGCAAACCGTGCTTTCGGAATATCCGTCCTCATCGCAGGTAGCATCCTTTGCGGGAATGACTACAGGCGTGTGGCCGGAGCTTGCGGTAACAACGCTCTCGCATCTTACGCAGTACTCATCCTCCACACAGGTTGCGGGACCATCGGTGTCATGTCCGAGAGCATCACCCTCGGTTGCTTTGCAACGGGAGCAAGTCTTTGCCGTTGTGCAGTCTGCATCAAGCCAGACGTGAGCATCCGCACACTCAAGCTTGCCGCTATTTGCATTGTAAATATATGCCTGATCGCCAACGTAGAGCGTTCCGCTACCCTCGTAGGATACAATAGTAGAAAGGTCATATCCCTCGGGGAGATAGATGATACCATCGTTTATAATTTCGGAATAAAGAATTGCACCGTTTTGCACGTAAATGGTTCCGCTGTTATCCAGTACTCCCTTGTGATGCACGTTATCAAGGGTAAACACAACGCTATCAAATAAAACGATCGTTTTACCAATAAGCGTACCGCTCTCTTGGGATGTGCTCTTGAAGGTGACAATGAGGTCATTTGCCTGCATGGCAAATGGGTACAGCGCATTGGTCATATCGATGGTATGACCGTAAAGATCCAAAACAACGGTTGTATTATCCTTACCGACGCCTGCAAATTGGCCTTTGATATCCTTGATCACTACGCACTGCTCATCCGTCCGGTTGAAAATTTCATGCAGATACTCCGCGCGAAATCCTTCTTCTGTTCCGCTGTGCTGACGGTTTCCGTCCAGGTCAATTACAAGAGCATATTCCGGATTGTAGGAACAACCCGTGCAAACTCCGTTTTCGTAGGTATGCACGCCGGTTGCCCACAAATATGTAAGACCACAGTCAACGCATTCTCCGTCCTCGGCGCAAGTTACCACGCCACCGTGATGCTCTTCATAATCAATCGTTTCGTCGCAGTCGTATACACATTTGCGCCAATGGTAACCATCATTATCCCAAAGGTAATATTCATAGAACATATGGTATTTACCCATTTGTTCCACCCTCAGATCGTAGTGCTCCAAAACGTCGATACCGTTCGCATCCAAAATTTGAACAACGGTAATCATCTCGCCGACTCCGTCGGACTCGCCGAGAACTACGGTGTGACCTTCTACAAGACCTTCTCCCTCATACAGGGTCTGGTCGAAGAGCTTGATGCTTCTATCATCATTGTACGGGAGATTCTGATCGAATACTGTAACTGTAAACACGGGTTTTGTGATATCAAAGCTGATATCCATCCGGCCCGTAACAAATCCGATGCCAACCACTTGGGCAGTAGCAGTGCCGGGGTAGATATTGTTCTCAAAGGTTACTGTGTAATCCACGCCACGCACGAGCAAAATGCCGCCGATAGATACGGTAACGGGATCCAATTCAAGTCCCGTAAAGAGCACCTCGGTTGCATATTCAACGCTTACCTTTTCACCAATGGCAACAGGAAGAATGGTGAAGGTTCTTGTAAACTCACCCGAAAGATTGCCTCGGAAGGTAATGGTTGCGCTTGCTTCACCGGCAGATACATTGTCAGAATAGGTAACGTAATAATCTCTGCCGAGCTCAATCTCAATACCCTCAAGAATTACCAAGGGCTCGTGTGCGCGTGTGTTATAATCAAAGATAGTCTCATCAAGAGAAACGTCGCTATCCAAAACCTCCAAAGCCTTTACGTCAAAGCTGTAAGTAAGGGTTTCGTGCTCTGCTTTGTAGGTAACGGTATATTCCCCTACGTTCTTTACAGAAGTAAAGCTCAAGGTGCGGGTATACCCATCAACCAAGAAGGTTTTGCCCATTATCACAAGCTTGGATTCAAGATCATTGACAACCGTATCATAACGATCGGTTCCGTCAAAGGTAAGATCCGCGGGAATCGTAATATCCTCGGCATCAAGATCGGTAATATGGAAAGCACCGTTACCTGCCAAGCTTCCCTTTCCTTCCAGAATACCGTTTGCAATGAAGGTTCCCTCGTTCGTCAGGGTAACGTCCGTTGCAATCTCAAGGGTAATACCGCTCGGAAGCAGGAAGGTCTTTCCTGCAGGGATTACATAATCGGAGCGGATGACGACCTTGGATGCATCATTCGTATAGAAAATGAAATCGCCAAAATCATGCAGGTAAACGATTTTTCCGATGTGATCGGTCTCACTGTTCATCAAGGGACCACCCTTGCCGACAGTCTGATACCAAGCATCGTTGCTGCCAAGATAAGCATTCATCTTGTGCGTAATCTCGCCGGATGCCATTCTTTCATCACTGATGCCTGCCTCGCAGCTGACAGACGTACCAACAAAGCCTTGGGCAGTGGAGCCGAGAGTTGCATAGGTGGTGTAACAGTTGGTGACTGTTCCGCCGTTGTAGTCGCCCACGATACCGCCAACTCTGCCCGCAGGGCCTGTGAGCGTCATGCCGTAGGAAACGCAATTTTCAACCGTGCCGTAGTTGACACCGACAATAGCACCGAGAACGCCCTTGGAAATGGACACACTGCCGTTTGCAACACGGCAGCCCGAAACGGTAGCCCCCTCAAGCACTCTGCCGGCTACTAAGCCAAAGTAAAGGGTGTATTCCCCGTTATAGGTGTAATTTGTGCCTGCGCTGGAAAGGTAGTTATCCTGACGGTTGGAGATAGAAAGATTCTTTACAACCGCACCGGACTTCAGAGTTCCAAACAGACCGACAACCGCATCGCCTTCCACCAACATATCCTCAGGGAAGAGAGAGAGTGCGTATCCTTGACCGTCGAAGATGCCCTCATAGCCAACAGACGTATCGGTTACCGATGAGCCACCGATGGGAACCCATTGATAACTTCTAAAGGTAACGTCACAATAAATGCTCTTGATCAGTCTTGCATTGAGCGCGTAGTTGCCTGCATTAACCTGCTCGGCAAACCACATCAGGTTGCCAAAGGTTGCAATCTCGTAAAATCCGTCCTCGGAGAGCTCGGGAGCGATCCAATCACCGCACACTGCACAGTAGTCTGTGTAGTTGGTATTGTGAGGAGCTACAACGCCGCATCTGCCACCGCATACAAGGCAGTGGTCCATATCCTCACGTCCGGTTATTTGGAATTCGTGAGCTCCTACGGGAATTTCGCCGTAGGGGTTTCTACAACCTTGGCAAACAGCTCTTTCGTTACAAGTAGCCGTGCCGCCTGCATGCTTACAAGTGTAGTTTGCATCATTGGTGTAATTTACAACACCATTTTCGTTAAAATACGCATATACGGCAGGTGCGCCAACAGAGGGGCGCGCATCCTTGCCCAGCGCCTGACCGATGCCAAGCTCAAATGCCAGGCGTCCGTTTGCGAGCTCTGCCTCGGTGATTGTATAGCAACCGTCCCAGCTGCCTGCTCCGTAAGCATTGCCGCCCACGGTATAGTTGTGCGTGTATCTGCCCCCGTTGCCCAGAGGATTACCGATAATGCCGCCCACAAGATTGCCGCCTGCAATGGTAGCGTAGTTGATGTTGTAGGAAAGAGTACCGTGATACTGATAGCCTGTGATGCCACCAAAGTTTGTGCCACCGCTGACGTTAATATTGCCCTCGTTCACACAATTTTTAACAGTGCCTTGGTAAATTTGTCCGGTAATACCGCCAACGCCACCAATGCCGGCAGAGGATGTAATGTCACCGTAGTTTGTACAATACTCAATCGTACCCGTAGTGTTACCCGCAATGCCGCCAAATTCGGTAAATCCAAAGGCGAGACCGGAATTTACCATAAAGAACTTGACGTTTCCCTTGTTGGTACAATATTTGATCGTGCCGCTCGTGTTGTCACCAACAATACCGCCTACTCTTGCCGCGGATGCGACGGTGGTATTGACGTTGTGACAGTTCTCAACGATACCGCCAAGGTTTTGACCGAGAATGGCTCCTGCATAGGAGCTGGTTGCAATATAGGAGTTTTTAACGGTTACGTTCTTGATAACGCCGCCGGCACCAAGTTTGGAAACAAGACCTGCGTTGCCTGCGTAAGACCAATAATCGAAGTGGTAAAGACCGGAAATCGTATGTCCGTCACCGTCAAAGGTGCCGGTGTAGTTTACAAAAGTATCAATACCGGTATCGTGATTCATGATCATACCGATGGGTGTCCAGAAGCGGTAACCCTCGGTTTCGCCGTTCAAGAAGGAAAGGTCGCCCGCGTTGTAGGTGATATCGGCAGTAAGCTTTGCGTTTGCAGAACCATTGCCCTGCCCTACAAAATCAGAGAACCACTTCAGCTGTCCTGCGTTGCCGATTTGATAGTAGCCGTCAACAAGAGGTGCTGCCTCGGGATACTCCTCGTCGCCGCAGAAGGCGCAGAAGCCGTCTTGGTTAAAAGCAGGGTGATGCGTTGCATTCTCGCCGCAAATAACGCTTCCCGTGCCCTGCATAAATCCGTCCTTGACAGCAGTTCCACCGTTGTTGATCAGCGAACCGTTGTTCGTCAGCTGCTCTTGCAGGGTAAGCGTAACTCCCCGGGCAACCGTTAAGGCACATCCTTGCGGAATTGTTAAGGGTTTCGACAAAATGAGATCGTGAGAAAGTGTAAAGCTCGTTTGGTTCAGCGTGTACTCTGTTCCCGCCTCGTTGAGAGTCAGGAAGGAAAACGCGCAATCCTTACAAGCAATATCAACGTTGCCTTTGTAGGTATGCTTCTCCGACCCGAGAATTTCGGTACACTCCATACATCTTTCATCATGCTTGGAATTGTCGGTTTTATTGGGGGTACAGAAGGTCTCGGTTGTAGAATGACCGTAAAGAACAGTCTTTTCACCCGAAAGAACCTTTTCGCACACTGCGCAGAAGGTGTATGCGGAAAGTCCCGAAGAATAACAAGTGCCGTTTACCTGATTGTGAACGATAGGATTACAAACGTGAGCATCATTTTGAGATGTCAGCGTAGTCACCTTGCCCGTTTGGTAAATGGTGCTGCCAATCAACTTGAAGCCGTTAGACTCAACACCGTAGTTGTTTTTGAGATTATTAGCGGATGCAACCGTTCCGGCAATTACACCCACGTTTTCTGCTTCGATAACTTGCAGCGTTGCCGCCGAGTAGGTGTTTTCAATTCCGCCTATATAGGTGTTACCATTCTGGGCCCAGCGCTTTATAAACGCCACTCCGGATACCCCAGTGCCGCCGATCTCGTTTTTCAAAATCACACTGCTTTCCACACGGCAAGCCGAAACCATTCCGTAATGATTATGCGCAAAGACCGCTATCGATCCGGTGGATAAAAAAACAGAATTTTTCAGTACGAGATTTTTGACGACACCCTCGTTATTGATTGCACCAAAGAAACCGAAATTTGTACTCATACCAAAACTATCGGAAGTCATATAAATACCGCTGATGGAATATCCGTTACCGTCAAAAGTGCCGGCATATCCACCGCTATTGCCGTGGGTAGGGTCGCCCACAATAGATTCCCAAAGGTACGTACCACCCGTTTCGGTAGATACGGTCGTGTTGATTACAATGTCTGCAAGAAGCACAGCATTGTGATTTGGGCGGTGCATCGCTCTTGTCAAAGCCGCAAAGCCGTAAAGCTCTTTTGCGTTGCGAATGGCATAGTAGCCGTTATACTGGCTCCAATTCTCGTCGGTAAGACCGTAGGAACGATAGTTCGACGAGCTGATTTTGCCGGGAGTTACGGGCACACCATCATAGGGCGTGGGCGCCGTTGGCGTCGTGGGCGAAACATACTCGGTTTCGGGAAGAGTAGGAATCGTCGCCGCAGATGCGGTTGTCGTCATAGATGCACTGAAAACCACTCCTATGAGCATAA
This sequence comes from Clostridia bacterium, assembly GCA_017629395.1. GTDB lineage: Bacteria > Bacillota > Clostridia > Oscillospirales > CAG-272 > SVQP01. The sequence continues at coordinate 8,162 of JAGBXH010000265.1, forward strand.
CAAGTGCCGTCAGGAGTGAGGATACAGCCAATTTCACATTCACTTTTTTCATCATAAATTTCTACCTTTCATAATATGCAATCTTATCAAACGGCTTTACTCGATGCGCACATGGATTGTTGGGAATCTCTTTTTCTCTTTTCGCATTTGCAAATGCCGATCAGCTCGTCGCCTTTTTCAAAATGGCGGCAGGCAAGGCAGCTTTCCTCTCCCTCTCTGCCGAGAAAATGAGAACAAATATCCTGCATCTCGGTAACAAAGGGGGAGCCGTCTTCTGTATAGAGCGGATATCGTATGAGATCGGGATAGATGGGAATCGGCTCGGTATGCTTCCCCGCCCTTTCAATTTCATCGTAATATCCGTAATATAGCTCGAAGGTCTTGCCATAGACCGTAACGATCCTGTACAAATCTCCCTCACGTATTCTGCTCATATTACCTCCAAAAGAAAAAAATCCTGCATACTGTTTTATGCCTCTAACAGTATACAGGATATGTAATTTTTTGTGAACGCCCTGACAGTTGCTTATCGGGCAAATAATTTTGTCCTTCCTGCGACAAAAAAAGTTGATTTCAACAGCCCTACAGAATACAATACAGCTCACCTTTTTCAGTAAGCCCCGTTTTGTTGAGCACTCTTGTAATGGTTTGCTTGATCGTTGATTCGGAAAGATACAGCATAGCGGCAATCTCCGGTGTTTTAAAGCCAAACGCGGTCAGCTTGGCAACCTCACGTTCTCTCTCGGTAAGATTGGTTGCAATATAGCGGTTGCGAATTTTGCCCGAAAGAGTCGACCAGCCGATACTGTAGGTGGCATACAAGGTCTTGATCACTTCGATTGCAGCGGGATCAACCAATGCAATTCTTTCCTCCAAAAGACCGTCAAAATGCCGCACGTACTCAGCAAGGGTGCCGTAAAGCTTATCTTGCAGAGCAAGATCCACCGCTTTATCGATATGTAAAAGGGCGCGCTCCTTCATGCCTGTATTATAATACGCAACCGCACAGGACAAGCGCAGCAGAAGTTCCGGCAGCACGGTCTTATCCACGACAGCTTGCGTAATCAAGGGCTCGATCGTGTTGGGAATCATACGCATCAAGGAAAGTCCCGTAGCGCCCTCGATCTCCGTCTGCTTGGACGCTAAAGCAAACGCGCCCATATACAGATACTTGACGTAAAACACCTTTGCAGCCGGGTGCGAATCCGCCGGCAGCAGCTCAAAATTGCCAATCGTGAACCATTCGGGATAATCCTTGTTATCATACACCGAGCTATCAATAATTGCCAAGGAAAGCGAAATGATCTCGCGTTCCTCCTCGGTGGTGTGCGGTGCATCTAAAATGTGGCGCTTTGCCTCATTCCAAAGATCCATATCTCCGCGCCACATTGCACACAGTGCCAAGAGCATGCCACCGCCAAGAATTGCGTAAAATCCGGAGCGGGCACCCAGAAAATATCTTGCATAATCGTAAACCTTATTGATATCACCGCGTCGGTATGCAATAGAAGCCTCAAATAGCGCGTACGCCTCAGGATTATTTACAAGCATTTCCTTACACTCGTCTGCTCCGCCGGCACGGTTGTAAAGATTGGTCATATCAAGAAAAGGACTTTTCTTTGGCATGGGCAACGTAGGCTCATCCTCTTTTTTTCTTGCATTGGGTAATACCGCCCGAGTAGGGATCATCCAGGATTTACCAAAACGATAAGCACCCTTTATTCTATTGTCCGCACACAAAACCTGCACGCGACGAGGCGTAACCCCCCACTTTTGTGCAGCTTGCTTGACTGTAATATACTCCATAGCTTTCTCCTTCCGGCAGTCCTTTGCATCAAAACGCGACTCCCTTGCAGTTCATCAATTCGCAATAGCGAACAGTTGCACTTCTTTTTTGTTCGCTTTCGCGAATATATCGCGACATTATCTGTTCGCAATAACGAACCATTAAGCACATTATACACCTGACGGGAGCATTTGTCAAGAAAAAAGGACAGAAAATGTCAAACATTTTCTGTCCTTTCGCGGTCAGCAATGGATCTGCGCTGCAATATTTTTATGATACCGTGAGAAGCACCGCGCTCTGCGCAGGAACTGTGACGGCAAGCTGCTCACGGCAGCCAAGCTCGGTGGTAATCTGCGTGCAATCCGCAGCAGTTTGATGCATGACGACCTTGCCCGAAATGCCCGAAAGGGTCAGCTCAAGCGTTTGATCGGCTCCATCCGGGTTGGACAGCAAAACAGCACCGCGTCTTCCGTCGGTCGCGGCAAGCATATCGGCATAGTCCCCTACCATGCTGACACAGCTGCCCAGCTTATACAGCTCGTTATAGTACACGAATGCGTAATACGCGGGGGCTATCGTACGCTTATTTGCATCGTATACACCGGAATAAGTCGACCACGGCTGTGCGTCATAGTAGTTCATGACGCGCACGTCGGTTGGGTGCATGCGGCAAAGCATCTGCGCAATATTTGCCAGATCCTGCGTTGTGCCGCGCACGTCGCGCCCGGGATTCCATTCGTTGAGGTGCGTTTCGGTTTGCGTGTATCCGTATTCATCCAGCGTTTTGCGCGCGTACTGTGCAAAGATCACGTTACTTGCGGCATCTGCGTAAGAGTGCCACGAGAAAAAGTCCAAGGGACAATTCTTCGCGCGAATATGTGCCAAAAATCCATGCAAGAAGTCAATAAAATGCTCGGTTCTCTCGGAGCTGTTAGCCGCCTTGACGTAGCCGCCCAGCACCGCGTAAAAGCCGCAGCTGGCATATCCCCCGATCATCAGATCGGGAAAGCACGACTTTAAGTGGCAAGAGGCAACCTCATAAAGTGCATAATACTGCTCGGGTGTTCCTTTCCACATGGGATTGTCCGCAATGTCCGGCGTATTATCCGGCTCGTTCCAGATCTCCCAGTAGCGGATGCCGTAATGAAAGCCGTCTGCCCATCCTTCGTTGTAGTGGCGGATAATGCCCTCACAGATGCGCGCCCATTTATAGTTATCCGCAGGCGGAAAAATATTGCGCGGCTTGATAAAATGCTCGCATTCAATGCTGGAGCCAAGGCGATATACGACCTCGCTTCCCTGTCTGTAAATATCCGCGATCAGCCAATCGGTAAAGGCAAAATCATAGCTTGCGGGATCAGCAGGATCTTTGCTGAAATCGGGAAACACGTTGGCGATATCCACATACCTCGCCGCTGCATAGTGTCCGCCCATGTCGTGCAGACGCACGAAAGGAATTCCCGCCCTTGCCAATACGTCGCGATACCCCGCCTCACAATCCGGCTCCGGCGCGTTATTGACACCGTGTAAGGGCTTGATCTGCCCCAAAACATTTGAAAAATCAATACTTGCACTGATCATGATCGATCCGCCTTTCTGCGTTTACTAACACAATTATACAGTAAAGCGATGATTCTGTCAAGTCATATTCAGGCTTGCAGGCAGGCATCTGCCAGGATATCCTCCACCACGTCCGAAAGTGTACACGCGGTCACGCCGCCAAACACCACGTCAAAAAATACTTTTTTGGCAAGCAACGCCTGCGTTCCTATCTCGCAAAAAGCGCGCTCCCCCTCATGCTCCAATACTATGGAAAATTGCTGCTGCGCACCCTGCTCTGCGACCAAAAGCGTTGCTTTGATCTCAATCTCTCCTGCTCTGTACGTCGCGCAGCAGACCTGCCCGTTCTGTTGTAATTGCATTTTTTACCTCCGTATCTTAAGCGTCTTTATCATTATACCACGGAAAAACCGTCGAATATTAAGATTTTTACGCATTGAAACAGCGCATTTTTGCATTTTTTTGCTTACTTTTTGCAGCTTTTCGATACGTTTTCCTGTGTTTTTTGCAAAAGCTTGGGCATTTTGTTCACACCGCGTTCATGTACTTTAATAACTGCATGCAAAATTCAGGGGTATAAAAAAAGCTGTCGATTTCTCGACAGCTTTTTTGAAGGTAAAGGATAACCGATCAATAACCGATCACGGTTTCAAAGACGACCTGCGCATACAGTCTGCCAAGGAAGTCGTTGGGGTGGTTGATATTATTACCGGTATGGTCGCGGAAACGCTTGTTTTCCAGAATTCTCTGGCTCATGCTGGTCATCTTTGCAACCGCGCAGGATTTACCGTCATTGACGTAATCCTTGGCAAGGCTTTCAAAAGCAGCCTCAAATCTGTGCTGGTTACCGTACCAACCGTTGACTGCCTCGGGATTGGGAATCATGGTTGCCACCAGCAGCATTTCTGCCTCGGGAGCGATAGCGTACAGCTCGTCAGCGATCTTCTTGATCGCCTTCTGCTCGTTCTTGGGAGAGTTTCCAGCATCGTTCATACCAAATGCCAAGAGGAAGAAATCGCAGCCGTACTGCTCAACAAAGGGAGTGATATACTGGTCAAACTTGTTAAAGCCGTCCGCACTGGTCCAGCCGCCGACCGCGGGATTGATATAGGTGATCGTACCGTTGGTGCCGAATACGGTGTCCTCTGCAGGAGGCGGGCATGCACCGGTCAAGCCTGTGTTGACGTACTTGATGGTGTAGCCGTACTTCTGTGCCAGATACTGTGTGAACATCTGGGTATAGGGAGGCGCGTAAGGATGCACGTTTGCACCGCTGGAGGAGGTTGCACCAAAGGTGATGCTGTCACCGTAGAAGATCATGGTTACGTCCTCGCCTGCCTCCATCTTGGCGATCAGCTTAGCAAACTGATCGGACTTTTCGGGCTTGAAGCCCTCCCAGGTCTGGCTGTGCGTATAGGTCACGGCAACCTGCCACTGGGTCATGGTCGTGCCCTCGCCCCAATATACGTAGTATGCCTTACCGTCTACTTTGACCTGCAGCTGCGCGGGCATGCCTGCAATCTGCTGCTCGTGGTAATACTCGTCAAAGGAAATCACGGGAATGCTTGTACCCTCCAAAAGCACCAGCTTGCCGTCTACAACGTCGTAGTCCTTGCCCTTTTCATAGGTGGTCTTGAGGTCGTAGGAGGTCACGGAAAGAATTTCATCGGGAGTGTACAGCAGAGCCGCCTGATCGTCCATACCGACGAACATCACGGTCTCGTTATACACGTACTTACCCTTCCAGATAGGCTTCATGTAAGCGTTCAGATTGAAGGTATCGTAAGCCAGCAGCTCCTCGGGGGGCTCGGGCTCGGTGGTTACCTCTTCGGTAGTGGGTGCATCGGTTGTCGGCTCCTGGGTGGTCTGTGCGGGGTCATTTGTGGGAGCATCGGTGGGAGCTTCGGTGGGATCCTCGGTCTTTCCTTGGTCGCAAGCGACAAAGCAAACGCCAAGCAGCAGCACAGCGAGCAGCATGGAAATAATTCTTTTTGCGTTCATGTTCTCCTCCAAAAATATATTGATTATAATTATAATGACTTACTTAGTACCCGTTGAACCAAAGCCGCCCGTGCCGCGCTCGGTCTCGCCCAAAGCGTCCACCTCGCAGAATGCAGCCTGATATACGGGAGCGAACACAATCTGCGCAATTCTCTCGCTCGGCTCAACGCACTGGGGTCTTTCGGTGTGATTATGCAGCGAAACCATGACCTGTCCGCGGTAGTCGCAATCTATTACGCCTACCTTGTTAGCCGGAGCAAGTCCGCGCTTGGTGGCAAGACCGCTGCGCGCATAGATGAAGCCGGCAAAGCCCTGCTCGATCTCCATGCTAAGCCCCGTGGGGATCAATACCGTTTGTCCCGGGAGAATGGAAACGGGCGCATCAATGCATGCATACAAGTCCGCACCTGCTGCGTCTGCACTGCCGTACGTGGGAATATGAGCACTTTCGTGCAGCTTTACGATCTTAACAGTCACGATAACCTCCGATATTGGTATCTTTTTCATCATTGTATCAAAAATATTTTAACATAGTATGAACATACGAAATAATTCTTGACGAATTGCGATTATTACGATATAATATTCACAACAAAACCGTTCAAGGAGGCACGCTATGAGCAAGACCAAGGTTGCTGTGATCGGCTGCGGCACGATCGCAAACAGCGCACATATTCCCGCTTATATGAATAACCCCGAGGTGGAGATCAAGTATTTCTGCGATATCATCCCCGAAAAGGCACAAGCAGCAGTAGAAAAATACGGCTGCGGCACGGCTATTGTGGATTACCATGAGATTTTGGACGACCCGGAGATCGAGGCAGTTTCGGTCTGCACGCCCAATCGCATGCACACCACCATTGCCATTGACTTTTTGGAGCACGGCAAGCACGTGCTTTGCGAAAAGCCCGCTGCAAGAACCTATGCTGAGGCGAAGCTGATGCAACAAGCGCAGCACAAGTCGGGCAAGGTGCTCAACATCGGTGTGGTCAACCGCTTCAATACGGCTGTTAACGAGATCAGAAAGCTGATCGAGGCTGGCGAGCTGGGTGAGGTGTATCACGTGTACGTTTCCTTCCGTGCGTGGCGTTCCATTCCCGGTCTTGGCGGTGCGTTTACCACCAAGGAGATCGCGGGCGGCGGCGCTTTGATCGACTGGGGCGTGCACTACCTTGATATCGTCATGTACTGCACGGGCGACCCCAAGCCCTACACCGTTTCGGGCAAGGCGTTCTGCAAGCTGGGCGCAGATATGCCGAACTACGTTTACGAGGGCATGTGGGCTGAGGACACCAAGGATCTGAACGGCACCTACGACGTGGACGACAGCGTCACCGGCTTTATCCGTACCGAGGGTCCCACCATTACCTTTAACGGCGCATGGGCGCAAAATATCGGCGTGGGCGAGTGCTATATCGACTTCCTTGGCGACAAGGCTGGCGTGCGCCTCAATTACGGAGGCAACTTTACCGTGTTCGGCACCAAGGACGGCAAGCTGACCAAGGAAGTGCCCGAGTACGAGAGCGTGCACATGTTCCAGAATGAGATCGATTCCTTTATCCGTTGCATCAAGACGGGCGAGAAGCTTCCATCTCACATCGACCAGGTCATCATCACCGCGCGTATGATGCAGGCGATCTACGACTCCTCCGAGCAGAATGAGGAAATCAAGCTGGAGTGGTAAATGATAAAACGACAGACATGCCAAGGCTGTCTGTCGTTTTGTTATGATATCCAACTGCCGTAGGGGCGACTGAACGAATCGTCCGCGCATCCTTATACCCCTTTGTTCGTAGGGGCGATCAGTGATCGCCCGCCAAAAGCTATCAATCCACGACTCCACAGCCGCGCAAAAATTGCTTGAATGCAAGGCGCACCCGTTGTAGGGACAGGCGTCCTCGACTGTCCACCCTGCAATAAGTAATTTTGTTTCAATGTGGACAGTCGGGGACGCCTGTCCCTACGGAATTACACCCGTATGCACGTCCGATTTCGCGG
>JAGBXH010000266.1 GCA_017629395.1 Clostridia bacterium
ATACCCCGCCCGAAGATCGGAGAGCGGCTTGCGCAGCAAGACATTCTCCAGGCGCAGGGCGAGGGTATTCTCGCCAAAGGCGAGATTCCGGAAAAAGGACAGTCGGGGACGCCTGTCCCTACAATACGGCTAACGGCTAACGGGCGATTCGTTCAGTCGTCCCTTCTTGACACCCCTGCCCTTTTATGCTATACTGAAATTAACAATCACGAAAGGAGAAAATGCATATGTTGATTGCATTCACAAATCCGCCAATTCGCCTATGGTTGCTATTCGTAGGTGCTGCTATCATCGCATTGGTCTTGATTGGAATGCTGAACAAGCTTTTGAACATAAAGTTTTTCACCAAAACAGGACACCATGACATGGATGACTCCCCGTGGGAGGATCTCATGGGAGAGAAAAACGACAAAAACAAGCGCAAATAAACAGCAAGCGTGCGAATATTCACGCATAGCGCGAAATTCCGGAATAACATAGTCGAAAGGCACTGCGCGAGCAGTGCCTTTCGTGCCTAAGGTGCCACCGCATACATTCGCAGATTCATCCTCAAAAATATCCCCGACCAATATTGAAAAACCGTTCTTTTTATGATATACTGATACCAAGACATGACACATTACACACTCGATTGGAGAACCCGATATGAAGCTGAAATTTGACGTTGCGGGCAAGCACCAGCCCGATCCCTTTATCTTTGAAGACGGCGGCAAGCTCTATCTGTACGTGACCGCCAAGCGCGGCGTGGAGGCGTACAGCGCGGACGATCTGTTTAGCATGTGGCACTACGAGGGCATTGTTGCCTCATTTGCAGGGCGGCGCGACTACTGGGCACCCTCAATCATCAAGTACGGGGGCAAGTATTATCTCTACGTTTCCTCTTCCACCGACGAGGAATTTCAGTACATGCACGCGGCGGTTGCAGATTCTCCGCTCGGTCCATTCACGCATGAAACCTGCTTTTACAAGCGTTTTTCCATCGATTCGCACGTGGTAAAAACCGCGCAGGGGTTGTTTTTGTGGTACGCCGAGGACAACGTGGACTGCTCTCGCATCGGCACGCGCATCTTTGTGGACAAGCTGCTTGACCCCATGACGCCTGCCAATGCCCCCAAAGAGGTCATTGTGCCTACCATGGACGAGGAAATTTTCAAGCGAGACCGCTTTGGCGACGGCAAGGACTGGCACACCGTGGAGGGTGCTTTCTGGTTTTGCGAGGGAGATTGGCAATACCTGATGTACAGCGCAGGCTGCTACGACAACGACTCCTATCACATCGGCTACGCCGCTGCCCGCACGGGTGAGCAGGATCTGACACGCGTGGACTTTATCAAGCACACAAAAGGCGGTGCGTTTGACCCCGTCATGATCAAAAACGACTTTGAAGAGGGGTCGGGGCACCACAGTGTGATCAAATACAAGGGACAGTATTACGCCGTCTACCACGGCCGCGACTACGCAAGTGACGCACGCGAGGATTTTGCCGAGGCAAGAACCGCACGCGTGTGCAAGCTGCACGTGCAGGATGGCATCATCACCGCCGAGCGGTATGCGGATCGGGTGTGAAAAATATTTTTTGAACTTGGGCGAATTTTTTCAACGCTTGCATTGTTATATATCCCGACAGGGCACTTTTACCCATGATATCATAAAAAACAAAAGGAGATTTACTTATGGCATACCCTTACGATCTTGACTACGAAGCAGCCGCCAAGGAAAGGGCGCACAAGGAGCCGGAGTTGAAAACCGACAGAAGCATGTGGAAGCTGATGATTCTGAACATTCTGACACTGGGCATCTACAGCATCCTGTTCTTTATTCCCTTCTCTTTTGACATTGACAAGGTCGCGCCCAGACGCGACGGCGGCAAGACCTTCAACTATCTGTTTGCATGGCTCTTGTCTACCTTCACCCTCAACATTGTCATTGCGGTGTGGTTCTATCACATCACGCAGCGCGTGGAGGAGGCTTTGACAGAACGCGGCATTGACTACTCGTTTGGCATGGGCGATTTCTGGGGCTGGTATATTCTCGGTTCCTTCATTTTCGTCGGTCCCTTCGTGTATTTCCACAAGCTGTGCACGGCAATGAACCTGCTTTGCCAGGATTTCAACGCAAAGAACGAGAAAAAGTAATATTTCAACAGTCAAAAGGGGCGCAAGCCCCTTTTCGATTGTTCACACAAAAAATGTCCCGCCTCCCTTATGGGCACGCTCTTCGATTTAATAATTCTTAATGTTTGTTTTTCCGTTTATATGATATAATGGATACAATGAAACAAGAAAGGAGCTTTCATCATGTTGTATCCGATTTTTCACAAGTTCTTGGCGGACAAGCAGGGCGATGAAATATTTACCTGCTTTTCCCTTTGGCATTGGGCATATATCATTTTCGCACTTGCAGCCATCCTTACCGTGATACTTGCGCTGCGCGGCAAAAAACAAGAAAGCAAGGATCGCGTGCTTGCATGGCTGAGCGCCGTCCCCTTTACGCTTTATATGGCTGACTTTTTCTTAATGCCCCTGGCGTACGGTGAAATTGACGTGGACAAGCTCCCCTTCCACGCCTGCACCTCTATGAGCATTCTGATATTTGCAAGCACGCACTTTCCGTCATTGCGAAAATTCCGCGTGCACTTTGCTCTACTCGGCTTTATTTCCAACCTCATTTACGTTGCCTACCCCTCGGGCGTCATGGCTTACGAAATTTCTCACCTTTCCTACCGCGTTGTGCAGACCATGCTGTTTCACAGCTGCATGATGATCGCATGCCTTTCCGTGCTGATCCACGACCGCTACCCCTTGCACGTCAAAAATTGCTATCGCGATTTGTGCGTGTTGGGCGGCATGACCGTTTGGGCAACCGTCGGCAATGCCTCCTACAGTGGGCAGCTTGGCGACTACAATCACAGCTTCAACTGGTTTTTCGTGCGCCGCGATCCGCTGGGTATTCTCCCCGAAACCGTTGCACCCTACCTTGCGCCCATCGTGAATATCATCGCATTTTTCGGCATTGAGATGATCATATATCTCATCTTCCATCTGATCCGCCGTAAGAAAGCAGTAAAATAATTTAAATTTTTCGTTTTTTTTCAAAATAGTCGAACTTTTTGCGCAAAAAAAGCGTCTATATAGATGACAATATTTTTAGGAGCTACACACATGAAAAAATCCTCGAAACTTCCTACAATCATCGCATACGTGCTGCTTGGCATATTGGCAGCGGCTGCCATTGCCCTGTTTATCTTGGAAACCGCGCGCAACGGCTGGGCTGTGGACAAGTCGGACGCGGTCAAGTTCGGTATCCTCATGATCGGTCTTGGACTGACACTGGTCAAGCTGATCGGCAAAACGGGCGGCCCCTCGCTGCGTCAATATGAAAAATCCTTTGCAAAGGAGATTGGCTCTGCCTTCTCCGCACCCGATCAAAAAAGACAAAAGCGTGCGCTGCTGACCGCGATTGAACGCTACAACCGCGA
>JAGBXH010000267.1 GCA_017629395.1 Clostridia bacterium
CGACTACGTTAAGAACATGATCACCGGTGCTGCACAGATGGACGGCGCTATCCTGGTTGTTGCAGGTACTGACGGTCCTCTCCAGCAGACCAGAGAGCACGTTCTGCTTGCTCGTCAGGTAGGCGTTCCCGCAATCGTAGTATTCATGAACAAGACCGACCTGGTTGACGACGATGAGCTGCTCGACCTGGTAGAGATGGAGATCCGTGATCTGCTGTCTCAGTACGAGTTCCCCGGTGACGATATCCCGATCATCCGCGGTTCCGCTCGTGAGGCTCTTGAGTCCACCAACACCGATCCTTCCGCTCCTGAGTACGCTTGCGTTCTCGAGCTGATGGCTAACGTTGACGACTATATTCCTACTCCTGAGCGTCAGTCCGACAAGCCCTTCCTGATGCCCGTCGAGGACGTATTCTCCATCTCCGGCCGTGGTACTGTTGCTACCGGTAGAGTTGAGAGAGGTACCATCAAGGTTGGTGACGTTGTTGAAATCGTTGGTCTGTCCGACGAGAGAACTTCCACCACCGTTACCGGTGTCGAGATGTTCCACAAGCTGCTGCCCCAGGCAGAGGCTGGTGACAACATCGGTGCTCTGCTCCGCGGCGTTGCTAAGGACGGCATCGAAAGAGGTCAGGTTCTGGCTAAGCCCGGTTCCGTTAACCCCCACACCAAGTTCGTTGGCCACGTATACGTTCTGACTGAGAAGGAAGGCGGCCGTAAGAAGCCCTTCCTGGCTGGTTACAGACCTCAGTTCTACTTCAGAACCACCGACGTTACCGGCGTTATCTCTCTGCCCGAAGGCGTTGAGATGTGCCGCCCCGGTGACAACGTTGACATGACCGTTGAGCTGATCACCCCCATCGCTTGCGAAGAGGGTCTGCGTTTCGCTATCCGTGAGGGTGGTAGAACCGTTGGTTCCGGCGTCGTTTCCGCTATCATCGACTAATTTACGATCATAAATATTTGAACGTAATTTCGGGGGATGGGATGAGTTTCATCCCATCCCCCACATTTTATTTTTGAGAATTGGTGAAATTCCATACCGGTAGTGAACGTGCATGCACATAGTCTACAAACTCTGCGTTATATGCAGAGCCGACAGGGTGAGATTCCCTGACCGACGGTACAGTCCGGATGGGAAAGAATAAGAAAGTTTGCCAAGGCAGACAAATTGTCCTTTCCCCCAAGTCTATCTTAAGGGGGATTTTTTATGAAAAATAAAGCAAGAATGAGCGCAAAGGAACGTATTTTGCGCATGGTTATGATCGCGCTGTTTTGCGCGTTGGCGTTTGCGGTCATGCCGCTTTTCCGTATCAACGTGGTCTTTTTGACCTTTGATATCAAGGACGCCATCATTACGATCGGCGGACTTTTGTTCGGACCCGTGGCTGCAGTAGCCATTTCTGCGGTAACGGCTCTGCTTGAATTTGTGACGATCGGAGATACCGGAGTTTACGGCCTTTTGATGGATTTTGTGTCCTCGGCGTCCTTTGCCGTGGTGGCAGCGTTGATCTATCGTTTCCGACGTGATCTTTTGGGGGCTGTGATAGGCCTTGTTGCCGCTGTGTTGAGTATGACAGCATTCATGCTTGGCATGAATTTGATTGTTGCACCGCTGTTTGCTCCCGAGGTATATACCCGAGAAGTCGTTATGGCGATGCTCCCCACATTAATTTTGCCTTTTAATCTGACCAAGGCGGTACTCAATGCCGCGCTGGTTATGATCCTTTATAAACCCGTTTCCATTGCGCTGCGTTACGCGCGCATCAAGATCGCAGGCGCACAAATGGAAACCAAAATTGCCGCAGATAAGAAAACCAACGTTCTGATCACGGTGGCAGGCCTTGCTTTGGTCGCCGCTTCGCTGATTTTGTTCTTTGTCATTTTGGGCGGAGAAGCCGAGTGGTTTGTCAATCTGTGGGCGAAATAATCCTGTATCTGGAGTAAAGAATGGAAGAAATCAAACAAGCGCTGATCGATTTTCTCATGAGCGGCGGCAAGGAGCTGGGCGTTTTTCTGTGCTCCATGGTTCCCGTGATTGAGCTGCGCGGCGCAATCCCGCTCGGTTGGGCAACCAATATTCCGTGGTGGCTGACCTATCTGTTAGCCGTTGCGGGCAATATGCTGCCCGTACCCTTTATTCTGCTGCTGATCCGGCAGGTGCTGACCGTCATGGAAAAGATGCCTATCAAATTCGTGCGTGCGTTTGCTGCATGGCTGCGCCGCAAGGCGGAAAAGAATACCGATAAGATCCAACGCTTTGGATTTTGGGGGCTTTGCTTCTTTATCGCCATTCCGCTGCCCGTAACGGGAGCGTGGACGGGCTCGCTGGTCGCTGCAACCATTCGCATGAATTTCTGGAGAGCTATGCTGTCTGCGCTGCTTGGCGTAATGATCGCAGGCGTCATCGTCACACTCATCTGCTTTGGCGTTTCAAGCGGCATCGAGTGGCTGAGCTTTTTGATTTGATTATAATAAAAATTGACATAAAAAGAGGGAAAGATCATGAAAAAAGTATTGTTTACAAGTGAAAGTGTAACCGAAGGACATCCCGATAAAATCTGCGACAAGATCTCTGACGCAGTTCTTGATAACATGCTGGCGGCTGACCCCATGGCTCGCGTTGCTTGCGAGACCTTTGTAACCACCGGTCTTGTATGCGTTATGGGTGAGATCACCACCTCTGCATACGTAGATATCCAGAGCATCGTAAGAGAAACCGTCCGCGAGATCGGCTACGACCGCGCAAAGTACGGCTTTGACTGCGACAGCTGCGCTGTCATCAACTCCATTCACGAGCAGAGCCCCGACATTGCAATGGGCGTTGATAAGTCCTTGGAGGCAAAGGCAGGCGTGGATACCGACGGTCTGGACACCGGTGCAGGCGACCAGGGCTTGATGTTCGGTTATGCATGCAACGAGACCGAGGAGCTGATGCCTCTGCCCATTTCCTTGGCACATAAGATGGCACTTCGTTTGACCGAGGTACGCAAGAACGGCATGCTGACCTATCTGCGTCCCGACGGCAAGACCCAGGTGACTGTAGAATACCACGACGGCAAGCCCGTACGCGTTGACGCGCTGGTGATTTCCACCCAGCACAGCCCCGACGTAGAGGTAGAGCAGATCCGTGCGGACATGATCAAGCACGTCATTGAGCCCATCGTGCCCGCACATCTGATCGATGCGGATACCAAGATCTACGTTAACCCCACCGGCAGATTCGTCATCGGCGGCCCTGCAGGCGATACCGGCTTGACCGGCAGAAAGATTATCGTTGATACCTACGGCGGTTACGCACGTCACGGCGGCGGCGCATTCTCGGGTAAGGACCCCACAAAGGTTGACCGTTCCGCATCCTATGCTGCAAGATACATTGCGAAGAACGTAGTTGCTGCAGGCCTGGCTGACCAGTGCGAGGTACAGGTTGCTTACGCGATCGGTGTTGCTAAGCCCGTATCCGTCATGATCGATACCTTTGGTACTGCAAAGGTTGATGAGGACAAGATTTCTGAGGCGGTACTGCGCCACGTAGACCTGCGCCCCGCTGCTATCATCAAGCGCTTTGATCTGCGCAGACCCATTTACTCTGCAGTTGCCGCTTACGGTCACATGGGCAGAGAGGACGTAAACGCTCCTTGGGAAGCAAAGGATCTTGCTCCCGTACTGGCTGCAGAGCTGCTTTAATCTAACATAAAAATATCCCCCTGCATATACTGTGCGGGGGTGATAAAATGGAAATCATTGATACGCTGCTTGCTTTGGTTGTGTCCATGCTGGCGGTGTTTGGGCTGTGGTGCGCTGTCAAATTTCCGATGGAGGCGTTTTTCTCGTCGGGAAGAGTGGTGGCTGCCATTGAGCTGAAAAACAAAGAAGATGCGGAACTGCTTGACGTGCTGTTGCATGAGGCACGTTCCGCATTTTTTCGTAAGGGCATGCGCCGTATCGTGGTGCTGATCCACGAGCCGCTTTTGCACGGCGTGATCGGCAGGGACGGCGTGCCAAACGAGCAGATTTTGGAGCTGCTTGCGTACTACGGTGCGGATTACAGAGTAATTGGATAAATAATCAGGAAGGGAGTGCACGGCAAAATGCAGGACAATCAAGCGTATATGCAGGAGCAGGACGAGCGCGGGCTGGTCAAGCTTTCGGGCAGTATTGAGCACGTCATCTATGCCAACGAGGACAACGGCTACGCCATTTGCGATTTCGGCACGGATGACGACGAGCTGATCACCATTGTGGGCACGATGCCGTACGTTGCCGAGGGCGACCGCATCAATGCATGGGGCAAATGGGTGCACAATCCCAAATACGGCACGCAATTCCGCGTGGAATCCTATGAGCGCGAAATGCCTGCTGACGCGTCAAGTGTGCTGCGCTATCTGGCGTCGGGTGCGATCAAGGGCGTAGGACCCAAGACCGCGCAGAAGATCGTGCAGCGCTTTGGGGAGGACACCTTGGACGTCATGGAAAACCATCCCGAGTGGCTTGCCGAGATCTCGGGCATTACCATGAAAAAAGCCAAGGAGATCGGTAAGGACTTCAACGAAAAGGCGGGTATTCGCTCGGCAATGATGTTTTTCCGTGATTATTTCGGTGCAGCAATGACCGTGCGGATCTATAAAAAATGGGGCGGCTCGGCGGTGGATATCGCGCGCGCCAACCCGTATAGGCTGTGTAACGAGGTCGAGGGCATCGGCTTTGAGCGTGCGGACGCCATGGCGCAAAGCCTTGGTATGGCAGGGGACAACGAGGAGAGAGTCAAGAGCGGCATTCTCTATATGC
>JAGBXH010000268.1 GCA_017629395.1 Clostridia bacterium
CTCGCTGTATTGCAGCAGCTCAATCTTGCAGCCCTCGCCAACTGTTACAGTTCTACCCGAAACGCGGGGGCAGGTGACGCTTTCGATGTCGATCTCGTCGCCCTCAATAGATTGCTGTATTTCAATGCCGCGCACCTGCTTGTCGTTGAAAGAGATTGTAATCAGGTTTTTGAAAAATTTGCGCTTTTTGTGCCTGATCACGACTTTGCTGCCTCCGATACTGCCGATCAAGCAGCCGTCTCTGGTATCTATTTCAATGCTCTCGGCATTGAGAAGACCTCCGCAAACCAGGTTGCCGTGTACCGATACGGTTTCAGTCTCAATATCCTCGTCCACGTTGAGCCCTCCGTGCACTTCAAGCGTGCCGCACTTCAGGCTTCCGTCTACGTTGATGCCGCCAGAAAGGTGCACCAGATCTGTAGCAATGATGCTGCCATCTGTGTTCAAAGCCCCCGAAACGTGCAGAGTTTTCGTGATGATATCCTTGTCAAAATCGCATGCGCCCGAAACGTGAATTTCTCCGGCACATTCCACCGTGCCGCCGGCGTTTGCAGAGCCTGAAACGTGCATCCCAGAGCATTTGATATTGCCCTGAATCGTGCCGCTGCCGCTGATTTTGATAGCGTCGTATTCGCCTGCGGGGATGCTTCCGCTGCCAGAAATTTTCATATCCATAGTGTTTCTCCTTCGTGTTTCTACGTTATTTGATCAGATTTGTCAGATCGACCTGCTCGCCGTTGCCCTTATCAAGTGTAATGGCTTGAATATCCGAAAGGGAAAAGGCGCGGTCGCCGTAAACGGTTTTGACGGTCAGTACTGCCTGCATTTGTGCGTTTTGATTGATCTGCCCCGCAAGCTCGTCCAGTGAAAGATCGTCCTTCTGACCTAAGATCATTTCTACTCGCTTGCAGATCAGCAGCTTGGGGAAAAAGGTTTCCTGTCCCGTGACGGTGGATTTTTTGATAAACCAGTCCTCGGGGATCAGTCCTTTTCGCTTCCAGCGGTAAAGCGCACCGTATGAAATGCCATACCGCTCAAGCAGCTCCTTTTTTGATAATAATTCCTGCTCCATAAGTCCTCCTTGTCAGTCAGAGTAACATTGTTACGGTAACAGTATAGCATAACAATGTTACGCTGTCAAGTCTTTTTTTGAAAAAATAAAAAAACAGCACCGCCGTAGCGGTGCTGCGAAAGATGTGATGATTTACTCTGCATCGGAAAGGACCACGATATCGCAATTACCGTGACCGTTCATGCATTTTTCAAATTCGTCCTCATCATCCCATTCAATGACCATTTCCTTGAGTGCCTTTCTCTTTTTGAGGAATTTGATCAGAAAGATGACGCCGACGGCGACGACTGCTGCGACAGCAAGAGAGATCAATACGATCTTCCATACGTTGGTTTTGTTGTTCTGTTCCATATATGTTACCTCCGAAAATAATTTCCCATGTACATTATATAAAATTTTGCAGCAAAAATCAAGTGCTTTTCGACGATTTAATACATTAAATTCGCCAAAATGACATAGAATTTTCAAATAGTTCACAATTTTGTTGTCATATGAAGCGCGTAAGAAAAATATTTAAAAATATGCGAAAAAAGTGTGACAGAACGCCGGTTTTATGTTATAATGACAAATAGCGAATTGCAGGGAAGGAGGATGCGTATGAATTACAGAGAGATTTGCGGTATGCTGCAGCAAGCGGGCATAGAAAACCCGCGTGATGAAGCAAGGCTGCTGCTTGAGCATTTTTGCGGGGTAACGCCTGCGCAGCTTCCCTTTCGCATGAACGAGGATTTCGAGAGTGACGCGCTTGCTTGTGCTGTTGTTCGCAGACAGAGGCACGAGCCCTTGCAATATTTGCTTGGAAAGTGGGAGTTTTACGGGCTTCCTTTTAGCGTCAGCCCCGCGTGTCTGATCCCAAGACCCGATACCGAGCTTTTGGTGGAGCGCGCGATCGAGCGGCTGCCAAAGGGCGCGCATTTCGCGGATTTCTGTACGGGCAGCGGCTGCATTGCCTGCGCTGTGCTTGCAAACAGACCGGATACCCGCGCGACCTTGGTGGACGCCTTTACCCCCACGCTGGAAATGGCACGGCTCAATTGTCAAAAGTTGAATGTTGACGGGCGCGCAGAGCTGCTTTTGCGCGATCTTTTGCAGCCGTTGGAGGGAGTTTTTGCGCAGAAATTCGACTGTATATTGTCAAATCCGCCCTATATTCCCACCGAGGTGGTCAAGGGGCTTGCCCCCGAGCTTGCGCACGAGCCGCAGGCAGCACTTGACGGCGGCGAGGATGGCATGATGTTTTATGAGCACTTTCTTTCCGAGTCTGCGCACGTATTGAAGGACGGCGGCTTCTGGCTCTTTGAGATCGGTTACGATCAGGAGCAGGCGATCATGTCGCTTGCAGGGAATTTCGGCTTTGCGTGCGAGGTCGAGCGCGATCTTGGCGGCAATCCGCGCGTCGCGTATATATACAAATCATTACCCCAGTAAAGGAGA
Organism: Clostridia bacterium; assembly: GCA_017629395.1. Taxonomy (GTDB): domain Bacteria; phylum Bacillota; class Clostridia; order Oscillospirales; family CAG-272; genus SVQP01. Next base: position 2,507 of record JAGBXH010000268.1, read on the forward strand.
AACATACATTGAATATCGTGGTTTTAATGGGCGGTCTTTCGCCCGAGCGTGACGTATCGCTGACCTCCGGGTCTCTGATCGCCAATGCGCTGATCCGACGCGGGCACCGAGTCTGCCTCTTGGACGTATACCTTGGCACGTCTCTTTCTCAAAAGACACCTGACGAATGCTTTGTTACAACCGAATATCCCGCATATAGCGTGGGCGAGCAGGTGCCCGATCTGGAGGCCATCAAGGCGCAGAGCGGCAATGGCGATGCCAAGATAGGCGCAAACGTCATTCCGCTGTGTAAGCAAGCCGACGTCGTATTCCTGGCACTGCACGGGGACATGGGTGAGAACGGTCAGTTGCAGGCAACGCTGGATTCCTTTGGCATCCGCTATACGGGCTCGGGCTACGTGGGCAGCCTTCTGGCTATGGATAAGGACCTTTCCAAAAAGATGCTGATCGGTGCAGGCGTACCGACGCCTGCGTGGGTATTGGTGGATCTGGCACGGGAGCTGCCGCCGGACGTGCCCGCAGAGGTGGGATATCCTTGCGTGGTCAAGCCCTGCTCGGGCGGCTCAAGCGTGGGTGTTTCCATGGTGGATAACGCAGCACAGCTGGCGGACGCGCTGCAGGCGGCTGCGAAGTATGAAAGATACGTGCTGGTCGAGAAGAGAATTATGGGCAGAGAGCTGACCGTGGGCATCGTGGACGGCGAGGTGCTGCCCGCTATTGAGATCATTCCCAAGGAAGGCTTTTACGATTACGCCAATAAATATCAGGGCGGTAAAACGCTGGAGATCTGTCCCGCTCCGATCGACGAC
>JAGBXH010000269.1 GCA_017629395.1 Clostridia bacterium
GACGTGCAATCAACAACCACCGCGTGCCACTCTCCGTCGGTCTTATAGCTCCAATCCACGTGCGTGCCGGCGTCTCCCCAGTGCGCGCCGCCCGAGCGGTTGGTAAAAAATTCGCCCTTGCCGATCTTGGCTGTGGTGCGGTATTTGATCACGGCGTATGCAAGGTCGGTGCCCGTGCCCCGGGGGGCTTGCGCGTCACCGAACTTGAAGTAGGGGTCGTCACCCGTGGCGGTAAAGGTCACGTAGCCGTCGGTGGCGGCAGGGGAGATCTCCACCATCATCAGCTCGTTGAGCCCAAAGTGGGCAACCACGTCGGGAATTTCTCCCGTAAAGTCATATGCAAACGTACAGGGGTACTGCTCGCCCTCGTTGCTTTGCTCGGCGTGCACCGCAGGGCAAAAGCTGAAAATCAGCAATAAAGAGAGGAAAAACAAAACTGTTTTTTTCATTTTGGTCTCCTTTTGTTACGCACGGTATAGAAATTTGCGTATTTCGATAGTGTGATTGTACCATAAATTTGCAAAAAATGCAAGAGGATTTGGGCAGGATTGACAAAGATTATGCAGATGAATGCAAAAATATTGAAAAGATGCGGATTTTTATAAAAATTTTCCGTAATCCTATTGCATTTTGCTTTGAAGTGTGATATAATACCATGGTATAACAGCCGAAAGGCTCGGGATGTTCCCGCATCGTAGGATGATTTGAAACGGAGGATATATACAGATGAAAGATTTTTTGGTAGCTATCAGCGGTTGGAAGACGGCTAACCCTGCAGGTGCTGAGGTTGTTGGCGGTGTTGTATTTGCACTGTCCATCGTTCTGATCCTGCTCTCCATCGGTTTGACTGTTGCAGTTCTGATGCAGTCTTCCAAGGACCACAAGCTTTCCGGTGCAATTGCCGGTGGTGCTGACACTTTCTTTGGCAAGACCAAGGGCAACACCATGGATAAGCTGTTCTCTAAGCTGACCATTATCGGTTCCGCTCTGTTCGTTGTGATCGTTGTCGCAATGTACGTGCTGATCAACTGGTACACTCTCGCTTAAAGAATTTACATCGGGAAAGAAAACTCTGCGTAAGACACGCAGAGTTTTCTTTTTTGCCCTGCGTCCTTGACATACGGGGCGATATGTGGTAAAATAAACAAAAGAATGTTATCATGTGAGGACGTATATGAACCAACGTAATCCACAAAATAAAACGCCGAATTCGGGACCCGAAATGCGGCAGCTTGTATTTCTTGCCGTTATTCTGGCTGCGCTGCTGGTTGTGGTGTTGGGACTGTTTTTCGGTGCGCAGATCGTCAAATCTATCATCGATCAAAACGATACACCGCCCATCGGCCCGCAGACGCCCGGCAACAACTGGTCGGAAGCCGTGACCGCGCAGCCTGACGACAATACCCCCGAGGGGGATAAGCCCGGCTTTTTCCAGAGCATCTGGGCGGGAATTACCAATCTGTTTTCTCCCGCGGATGCACCCGAGCAGGAATCGCAGGGCGCAATAGAGGATCCCGAGGCTACCTATCCCTTTGCAGGGAATACGCTTTCCGGCTCTGCCATTCCCGTAGGCAGCGGCGCAGTTGTGACAGATAGCAAGACCCATTCCAAATATGCCATTTTGGTCAACGCAGCCGACGGCAGCGTGCTGGCATCCGAGCTGGCGGACGAGCGCATGTTCCCCGCCTCTATGACCAAGGTCATGACCCTGCTTGTTGCCGTGGAGCATTTGCCGCACGAGCATAGCCTGCAGGATAGGGTCAAGATCACCGAGGAAGTGCAGGAGGAGATGCGCAAGAGAAACTCTTCGGGCATGCTTTCCCCCAAGGAATACGCAGGCGACGAGCTGAGCGTGGAATCCATGCTGTACGCGATCGCGCTGGAGTCTGACGGCGTGGCTTGCATTGAGATTGCCAAGTACATAGCGGGCAGCGAGCAGGCGTTTGTGGAGCTGATGAACCAAAAGGCGCAGGAGCTTGGCTTGACGGGCACGCACTTTGTCAACACCCATGGCTTGCACGAGGATGACCATTATACCACCGCGCGCGAAATGGCTGCCATTATGCGCTACGCCATGCAAAATGAGCTGTGCGCCAAGATCATGTCCACCGAGCGATACAATGCGACCGGACATTATCTCAAGAACGGACAGCCCGCAACCTATACCTTCTATTTTTCTCACAGTTATCTTGCCGATGCGCTGGGCAGATATCCTGCCTTTGCTAAGCAAGTGCCCATTGTGGCAGCAAAAACCGGCTTGGAAACGCAAGCGAAGTCCTGCCTTGTGTCCTACATTGTGGATGCGGGCGGCAACGCATACGTTTGCGTGACCGCATTTGCCGATAATCAAATTTCATATATGGAAGATCACGCAGGTCTGTATAATACCTACGCGAAATAATCTGATAAGTATACGGACTGCCGCACCATAGGGGCAGTCCGTGTCTTTTTAGCCCCCTTTTTCATATGATAAGGGAGAAAGGGAGGCGATATGATGTTACTTTACAAGCCCTACGACC
>JAGBXH010000270.1 GCA_017629395.1 Clostridia bacterium
ATCACAGCCCAGCTCGCGCGGAATGATCGCGCAAAGGGCACGATAAAATTCCCTTACGGTCATATTCATTCTCCTTTTTCCTTGATGCGGGCGTACAGCGCATCGATCTGCGCAAGCATGGACAGCTCAAACGACGCGTCCTTGCCGCCCATTTTTTTGCCGTCCGCGCCCGTTTGCAACAGACGGCGTTTATTTTCCAGCAGCTCGCCAAGATGCGGGTGCATTCTTTCAATGTTATGGCTGCCAAACCACAGCGCCATATCGTCTTCGCTTCGCGCGATGCCGTCATACTCGGCACAGATGATCTGGTACACCTTATCCTCCTTGACCAGCGTCTGATCAAGAATGCAAAATCCGTTTTGCAGCAAATAAGCGCGCAAAATCTCGGCATGCGACATAGGCTGCAGCACAAGGCGGATACGCGCGTCGCGCGTCCACGGGGCAGCGTCGATAATAGAAGCGATCAGCTCGCCTCCCATGCCGAATATAGTAATGTCCTCGGGGGCGTATGCTTGGATGCCGTCCAGCCCCGGGGTGCACACGGTGGCAATTTTATCCGTAAGCCCTGCCGCGGCAATATTGCGGCGTGCGTTTTCCACGGGACCTCGGTTGATATCCGACGCCACCGCGCGCGGGCAAATGCCATTTTGGCACGCGTATATAGGCAGATGCGCGTGATCCGTTCCCACGTCCGAGAGCACCTTGCCCTTTCGCAGATACGGGATCGCCCCTGCCAGTCTTTGATCAAATCGTTTTTCTCTCATGTTATGTAAAACTATGGGGGCTGCAAAATAAATTGCGCGTGACACCATTTCGCCATGTCATCATGCATGCTTGTAGGGGAGGATATCATCCTCCCGCACGCATCATGGCATAGGCCAAGCGTTTGGGTATCGCAATCAAAGACCGTTATCGTGCGGGAGGATAAATTTGCTTGCAAATATTCCTCCCCTACAAGAAAACAATCGCAGCCCCCGTTTTGCTTACTTGTCAGCCAGGTAAGCGTTGAGCTTTGCTACCAGCTCGTCTGCATCGGTGCCGTGTACTGCGCAAGCGTCCTCAATGCTCTCGCCTCTGGATGCGGGGCAGCCCAGACAATGCATGCCGATCTCAAAGAAAAAGCGTGCAGTGCCCTGATCGTAGTCCAAAACGTCGCCGATAATGCTGTTCTTGGTAACCTTCATTTTTGTAATCCTCCGTAAAATAGTTATAGTTTTACATATACTATTATACAATTTCACGCCATATATGTCAAGCGTTATTTTTTAACAGAGCATATAAAAACACCCGCTACAGACATTCGTCTGACAGCAGGTGTCATATCGCTATATCATTTTTTCTGCCTCAGTTAACCCCGTGCGTTCACACATTCTTTACAAATAGATTTGTGCAAAGCACGATCTTTTTGCGGTCTTTTTGCGTCTATAAGGATAGAGGGATTGACATTTGCGAAGATCCCGTGTAAAATATAATAAAATCATCAAAAAAGGAGCGAGACGATATGAAAAAAATACTTTGCCTAACACTGGTTCTGCTGCCGCTGCTCGGTTGCCTTGCAGCATGCAACATTACGCAAAATGCATCGGGCGCGATGGAAAAGCTGGCAGAATCCAAGCCTGCCACCGAGCAGATGCTGGCTGCGCTTGCACAGAGCAACGATACCGATGCAAAAAAGCTGATGCACCCTGATGCAAAGGATGCAGACAACGGCATTACCCAGATGACCGCTTTTCTGGCAGGCAGAGAGGCGCGCACAATTGAAGTGCAAAACGTCAACGTCAACACCTCTTCGGGTACCTCGGGCAAGATGCGGCAGGAGCAGGTCTCCTACAAGGTCACACTGTCTGATAACACCGTGATTTACATCAGCGCAGTGCATCTGTCAAACAAAGCCGGCACGGGCTTTATCTCTTTCCAGCTGGTGCTGGGCGTGGTATAAAGAAATATTACGGGCGGAAGGAATATTTGCAGGCAAATATTCCCTCCGCCCTTTTTGATTGCTTTTTGCCCGGTGGCGGCAGGTTCGACACGTGCGCGGTATCACGCCGGGTCGCATTGTGTATACAAGTTTGTATACACATTTTCCAAACTTCCCCCATTTTCACACATTTTCCAAACTTCCCCCATTTTTCGCTTTACAAATCCGAAAATATATGCTATAATAGTATGATTATACGCATGCGCGAAAGGAGGCGGTGACGTGAAAAAACAAAAAACGGCAGAAAGCACGCAATCAAAGCTGATTCTGCCCATATTCGCAGCCCTTGGCGCGCTGTTCGGCAGCGGTGCCATCATCGGCATCACGGTGCTGTCCTCACCGGCGTTGCAATGGCGTTTGATCACCGCGCTGCTCCCCGAATACGCGGTTTGCTTTGCCATTCTGTTCGTGTGCATACTGGGCTACGGCTCCATTTATAAGCCCTTCGCCCTTGTCACACTCCCCGTAACTTGTCTTGCCTGCGGTGTGCGCACCGCCTTTGTATCCGCCCCCTACTCAAGACCGCTCGTCATCGCATTGGTATTTACCGTGCTTTGCGCCGCATCGGTTGCGGCAAGCGTTTGGGCATTGCAAAAAGTCCCCGAACCGATCAAAAAATCGGGCAAGAAGCTCCCCGCCTCGGCTTATGCCATCGCACTCACCGCTCTTGCGGCAGCACTTTCGCTTGCATTGTATAC
>JAGBXH010000271.1 GCA_017629395.1 Clostridia bacterium
GACGTGACCGCGCTGCAGAGCGTGGATATGGAGATCAGACGAGGCGAGAAGATTGCTATCGTTGGCTACAACGGAGCAGGCAAGACTACGCTGACCAAACTGCTTATGCGTCTGTATGATCCAACCGAGGGTAGTATCACCTATAACGGACACGATTTGCGTGAGTATGAGCTCGAAGATTTGCGCGGCAGAGTGGCAGCGGTGTTCCAGGATTATCGCATTTTTGCCGCTACCGTTGCGGAAAATGTTGTGGGCGGTGAGCTTGCAGAGGGAACGGAAGGGCAAAGGCAGCGCGAGCGCGTGTTGAATGCCTTGACCAAAAGCACGTTTGCGGGTAAGCTTGCCACGCTGGAAAAGGGCATCGATACTCAACTGACCCGCGAATTTGAGGATGACGGCGTCATACTTTCGGGCGGTGAAGCGCAAAAGATTGCCATAGCACGTGCGTTTTACCAGGATGCCGATCTGATTATTCTGGACGAGCCGTCCTCTGCGCTCGATCCCAATGCCGAATATGAACTCAACCGTGCGCTGTACGAGTATGCGGAGGATAAGACGGTCATCTTTATCTCACACCGTTTGTCCACCACGCGTCATGCGGACAGAATTTACATGTTTGACAGCGGATGCTTGATCGAGGCGGGAAGCCATGACGAGCTCATGGCACAAAACGGCAAGTATGCCTATATGTTCAATCTCCAGGCGGAGAATTACAGAAGCGGTACATAAAAGACACCCGCCCGACGGTACGCCGTCGGGCGGGTATTGTGTATTTCACGCCATAGTCGCAAGCATTCCTTCGGTCACCTCATATTGCGTGGGCGCGCCTTTTTGGTATCTTGCAAATTCGTCCGCCATGTAAGCCGACATGCGCCACACCTCGTTGCCGATACTGCCCGCGATGTGCGGGGTCAGAATGCAATTTTGCAGCGTGTAGAACGCGTGATCTGCGGGGCTTGGCTCGGGATCGGTCACGTCCAGTATCGCGGTCAGATCGGGACGCTCGGAAAGAATGCGTACCAGATCGTCCTCCACTACCTGCGCACCGCGCCCGGTGTTGAGAAAGGTGGCGTAGGGACGCATTTTTGAGAATTGCGCGTACGTCAGCATGCCGCGCGTCCCGGCATTATTGGGCAGGTGATTGGAAACCACGCTGCACCTCTCAAACAGCTCGTCAAGCGAGCAGCGCATAACGCCAAGCGCACTTGCACGCTCGTCCGAAAGGTAGGGGTCGTATACGTACACGTCAAGGTCGTATTGCTGCAGGGCTTTTGCCACAAGTGAACCGATTGAGCCGCAGCCGATGAGTCCCACGCACTGGCGGTAGTTGCCAAGGTAAGACGTGCTGCGCGGCGCGCCTCTTTGCGCCTTCATATCTCGCGCCTGCGCAAAAAAGCCTTTGTTTGCAAGCAGAATTTGCGCCAAGGTGTATTCCGCAACGGGTACGGCGTTGGCTTGCCACGCACTAAAGACGCGCACGCCAGAGGCAAGCAAGGGGCGTGCAAAGGCTTGCACGCTGCCTGCCGCGTAAAAAACGGCTTGCAGGCGCGGCAGATATGCTCTGATCTGCGCCTCGGTCAAGCACGGCATACCCCAGGTGGAGAAAACAATCTCGGTATCGGCTGGAATCTCGGCAAGATCAGCCGATGCATATATTCTGTCATCTAACTCGCACAAGCTTTGCAGGCGCGCTACCGTGTCGGCATGATAGACGCGGCGCAGGTCGCTCTCGCGGTTGCATAAAAATATCGCTTTCATATCGTGTCTCCTATGATGGTGCGCAGCGCGTCCGCCTCGGCAGTCAGCGAGGAGAGGCGGTCGTCGGGCATAAATTCAAGCAGTAGCGTGTGCGGGGTGTCAAGCAGGGAAAGGTACTCGCGCCATTCGTCAATGCCATCGGATAGCGGAAAACGCGCGTTGCCCTTCCACTGAAACACGTGCAGGTGGGTCACGTAGGGCGCAAGTGCGCGCAGGTATTGCATATTCTGTTCCGCCGTGCACCATTGGAAGGGCTGCCAGTAGGTGCGAAAGTGCGGGGAATTGACCGCTTGCATCAGGTACAGCGCATCCTCAGCGCGCTCGGTGAACGTGCCACGGTGGCATTCGGTGCAAATGGTCACGCCATGCGCCTCTGCCATTCGGGCGGCTGCGCGGCAGTCGGATAGCAGGGAAGTGATCTCGCCCTCGGTCATATCCGCGCCCGATTTCGTACCGCACCACACGCGCAAGGTGTCCGTGCCCAGCCGCTTGGCGGCAAGGATGTAGTGCTCCAATTCGTCAAATGGCGTTTGCCCGAGCCGAAAATACGTGCCGTAGGAGCTGCACGTCACGCCAAGCTCGCGCATCAGCAGGGCAAGCTCATCAAGCCGCGCCGCGTCACGGCAGGGTGCGTGCACGTCGCTGCCCCATTCAATCAAGGAAAGCCCCGCATCCCGCATCGCGCAAAGAATCTCGCGCGGCGCGTGCGCGCGGAAAGAAACCGAAACTAAGCCTGTGCTGTGTTGCATAGCGTTCCCTCCTTGTTCTTTTCTTGATTTCATTATATATGATTTGGGGCGCGCTGTCAAGGATTTTTGGTGCCGGTCAATACGTAGGGGGCATTCACGAATGCCCCGCGCAAATCCCCCTCGTGTCATCCTGAGCGGAGCAAACATCCCGGCGCGGATGTTTGCGTAGTCGAACTTTCAAAAATCTGCAACGAATTGCTGATTTTTGAAAGTCAAAACGCTTGTGGCGTTTTGAGGATCTACGAGGGAAGGCACTGCCCGTAGATCCTGCGCCATGACACAATATCATGGCTTGCGCTTTTGCTCCGCTTAGGATGATACTCGGGAGATAGGGGGTGCGGGAGTATTAGAATGCGCCCCTACGGTTTCCGAATGCATTTCCGAACCGACACGTGCGGGAGGATGAATTTGCTTGCAAATATTCCTCCCCTACGGTTACGGAATGCGCGCAAAAAAGGACTCTCCCGAAAACAGACGGGAGAGTCCTTGCTGTATTTTACTTACCCTGCTCCATAGCGCGGCGCTTGCGCATCATTTCCTTCATACGCAGCTCGGTATTCAGGATCTTCTTACGCAGACGGATGGACTTGGGGGTGATCTCGATCAGATCGTCGTCGGTGATGTACTCGATCGCTTCCTCCAGCGTCATGATGATGGGGGGCGTGAGCAGCAGCTTTTCGTCCGCGCCCGCAGAACGGATAGCGGTCAGGTGCTTTTCCTTGCAGGGGTTGACGGCGATGTCGTCGTTCTTGGGGTTCTCGCCCACGATCATGCCCTCGTACACAGCGGTCTGAGGACCTACGAACAGTCTGCCACGCTCCTGGGTCTGGTACAGACCGTAACGGGTGGTCTCGCCTGCCTCGGATGCGATCAGAGAGCCCGTGAACTTCATGGTGATCTCACCGCGGTAGGGCTCGTAGCCTGCAAAGATGGTGTTGATGGTACCCTCGCCGTGGGTTGCGGTCAAGAACTCGGAGCGGTAGCCGAACAGGCAACGGGAGGGGATGAGGTACTCAATTCTCATGCGGTTGCCCGAGCCAAGGGGATTCATTTCCAAGAGGTCGCCCTTGCGCTGACCAAGCTTTTCCACAACGGCACCAACGTACTCGTTGGGCACGTCAAGAGTGACGCGCTCCATAGGCTCGCACTTTTCGCCGTCGATCTCGCGCAGCAGCACGCGGGGGTTGGAGCAAGCCAGCTCAAAGCCCTCACGGCGCATGGTTTCAAGCAGAATGGAAAGGTGCATTTCGCCTCTGCCCGCAACGCGGAATTCGTCGGTGGTGTCACCGTCGGAAACGCGCAGGGAAACGTCCTTGAGCAGCTCGCGGTAGAGTCTGTCGCGGATCTGACGGGAGGTAACGAACTTGCCCTCCTTGCCTGCCAGAGGAGAATTGTTGACCGCAAAGGTCATTTCCATGGTAGGCTCGCTGACCTTGACGAACTCAAGGGGCTCGGGGCAGGTGGTCGAGGTGATGGTATCACCGATGGAGATCTCGCCTGCACCGGAGAAGCATACGATATCGCCAACCTTTGCCTCTTCAACGGGCACGCGGTTGAGGCCGTCGATCTGCATGACGGTGACGATACGGATCTTCTTGGGGGCTGCTTCGGAGTAGAAGTTGGTGATCAGCGCGTCCTGGTTGACTTTGAGTCTGCCGCGCTCGATTCTGCCGATACCGATTCTGCCTACGAAGTCGTTATAGTCAATAGAGGAAACCAGCAGCTGCAGCTCGCCGTCCTCGTCGCCCTCGGGGGCGGGGATGTAGTCTACGATGGTTTCAAACAGGGGGGTGAGGTCGTCGCCCAGATTGTCGGGGTCAAAGGATGCCTTACCCTCTCTGCCCGAGCAGTACAGCATGGGGGAGTCAAGCTGCTCGTCGCTTGCGTTCAGGTCAATCAGAAGCTCAAGGATCTCGTCCTCAACCTCGCCAAGGCGTGCGTCGGGCTTGTCGATCTTGTTGATGCAAACGATGACGCGGTGGTTGAGCTCCAGCGCTCTTTGCAGTACGAAACGGGTCTGAGGCATGGGGCCCTCTGCTGCGTCAACCAGCAGAATAACGCCGCTGACCATCTTGAGCACGCGCTCCACCTCGCCGCCAAAGTCAGCGTGTCCGGGGGTGTCGATGATGTTGATCTTGGTATCCTTGTAATGTACTGCGGTATTCTTTGCAAGAATGGTAATGCCGCGCTCCTTTTCAAGTGCGCCCGAGTCCATAACGCGGGTCACGGTCTCCTGGTTGTCGCGGTAAATGCCGCCCTGCTGCAAAAGTCCGTCAACCAGGGTGGTCTTGCCGTGGTCAACGTGCGCGATGATTGCAATGTTTCTCAAATCGTTTCTGATCATATTCTACCCCTATACTCAAATTTTGGCATAATTCACGATTATATTTATTATACCATATATTTTGCACAAAAAACAGATGTGAAATCATGATTTTTACAAAATTTGCAAGAAATCGCTTGTGCAAAATTGACAAAACCGCGCGGGTATGTTATAATGTAGGCAGAAATCAACCAAGGGGATTTGTTATGATAAAAGCCATTATTTTTGATTTGGACGGCACGGTTGCGGACACGATTTCCGCCATCCGCGAGGGTGTGAATATGACCATGGAGCAGTTTGGCTACCCGACGCATACCGATGCGGATATCCGCCGCTTTATCAACCACGGTGCGCGCGAGCTGATCAGGCAGGCGCTGCCCGAGAGCGTAAGCGCAGACCCTGCCCGCGTGGACGAGGCGCTGGACGTTTATCAAGGCATGTACGATCAGACCTATACCCACACCAATCTGTGCTACGACGGTATGGTGGAGGCGATGTGTGTGCTCAAAGAGAAGTACGCGCTCGCCATTCTCTCCAACAAGCAGGACAGAATGGTCAAGGGGCTTGCCGCGCAGCTGCTGCCCGCGGGTACAGTCAAGGTCGCGCAGGGGCAGATCGAGGGTGTGCCCACAAAGCCCGATCCCACCGCGGTATGGGAGATTTGCCGCACGCTTGGCGTTGCCCCCGAGGAATGCGCCTTTGTCGGTGACAGCGACGTGGATATGATGACCGCCATCAACGCACGCTGCCTGCCCGTGGGCGTGAGCTGGGGGTATCGCTCCGAGGAGGTGCTGCGCGGGGCGGGAGCGAGCGCGATCGTGCATCATCCAAGTGAGCTTGCACACCTGCTTGCACGTAAGTGAACGTGCTTTTTTGAATGCGGTTGCTTGACTTTGCGCGCAAGATATGCTATACTTTTGGGTGAAAACATAACGGAGGCAGATATGAAACGACTGATTGTGCTTTTTTTATTGCTTGCCATGCTGACCATGACGCTTGCAGCGTGCGTGGATGCGCCCGATTCAGAGGGCGAGGGAGACTCGGTTACTGCCGAAACCGAAACGCAGCAGCTTGACCATATTCCCGAGAATCTCAAATTCAACGGTGAGGACATCGTCATTCTCAGCCGCTCTCTGCAGGGCTGGACGCAGGATGAGGTCGCCGTGCCCGAGCTCAATTCCGAGCCGGTCAACGACGCCATGTTCAACCGTAATATTGTGGTAGGGGACAGACTCAACGTCAACATTGTGTCCGCGCCCATTGAGGATCCCGACCAGTTCAAGCCCATTACCGAGATTGAGCGTGTGGTCAAGGCGGGATCCGAGGATTACGATCTGGTTGCCGCCGCATGCTACGTTGCTCTGGGATCAACTGTCAAGGGCACGTTCCTTGATCTTACCGAGCTTGAATATCTTGATCTTACGCAGGATTACTGGATGCAGGGCTATAACGACGTGATCTCTTACGGAGAAAGCCAACATTCTGCCACGGGTATGATCGCGCTGTCGACGTATCGCTTTGCATTCGTTACGATGTTCAACAAGGCTCTCTTTGATGACAAGAGCCTGCCCTACCTGTACGAGGCAGTTTCCAACAATGAATGGACGCTTGACTATCAGGCATCGCTGACCGAGGATTTTTATCAGGATCTCAACGGTGACGGCAAGCGGGACGAGGAAGACCTTTACGGTCACGTTTCCTGCCCCGGTCTGAACGTGGATGCTTATTGGAGCGCATGTGACTTGCCGCTGGTGCAAAAGGATTCCGACGGTGCGTATGCGTGGGTGCTGGATACAGGCAGACTTTCCGACGTGGTGGATAAGGTGCTGTACCTGTTCTACGAGTGCGGCGGTACGTACCTTTACAAGGAGGTTCCCAACAATACCGAGCAGGATGAGATCCGCGAGATGTTCTCGGATGGCAGAGCCGCTATGGCGACCTTGCGTCTGATTGCTGTTGAGCAGCCCGACGTGCGTAATATGGAGCAGATGTACGGTATCGTGCCCATGCCCAAATATGATGCAAATCAAGCGGAGTACGGCACGCTGATGCACGACCAGTTCACGGTGTTCTGCATTCCCGCATCTGCGGCTGCCGAAAAGATAGAGATGATCGGTGCTACCATGGAGGTCATGGCTTCCGAATCCTTGCGTATAGTGAAGCCCGCGTATTACGAGATCGCGCTCAAGCGCAAGTATATGAGTGACCCCGTGGCTTGGGATATGCTGGATCTGACCTTTGCCCGCGTGATTGTGGATGCGGGCGTGGTGTACGGTGAGGCGTTGGGATATCCCCATCACAATCTGCGTACCATTATTCAGGGTAAAAAGAATACCGTTGCATCCAAGTACGGTAAGATAAAGCCCAAAATGACAAAGCAGCTCCAAAAGCTGATCACCAAGATGGATAAGTTAGAGTGATCTTTCCTTTATAAGTCTGTAAATTATATGCCACGGCGAGGAGATTCCCTTTGCGGAAAGCACCTTGCCGTGGCGTTTTTGTCCTTGACAAAAGGGCGGGCGTATGATATACTGAACGTATCAAATACGGAAAGAGAGCTAACGCTATGAAAAAGTTTTTGGCATTACTTTTGATCTTTGCAACGCTGGTCTCTTTATTGGTTGCTTGTGCGGAAACGGATCCTGTAGAGCAGCAAACGAGTGCCGTCAGCGAAACTGAGGAGATTTTGCAGCTGGATAACATTCCCGCAGACCTGAAGTTTGACGGGGAGGACATCGTTGTCATCAGCCGCTCCATGCAGGGCTGGACACAGGATGAGGTATACGTGCCCGAGCTCAATTCCGAGCCGGTCAACGACGCCATGTTCAATCGTAACGTCGCGGTGAGCGATCGCCTTAACGTCAATATCGTCTCTGCTGCGATCGAGGATCCCAGTGCGTACGTGCCGGTCGAGGAGGTGCAGCGTGCCGTTAAGGCGGGCTCTGCGGATTATGATCTGCTGGCGGGTGCTGCTTACGTGGCTGCTCCTGCGGCTCTGGACGGAACGTTTTACGATCTGACCGATCTGCAGTATCTGGATCTGGAGCAGGATTACTGGATGCAGGACTACAACGATGCCATCAGCTATCAGGGCATGCAGTTCACGGCAACCGGTATGATCGCACTCTCTACCTATCGCTTTGCCTTTGTCACGCTGTTCAACAAGGAGGAGTTTGATAATAAGGCTGTTCCTTATCTGTACGAGGCGGTGGCAAATAACGAGTGGACTCTGGATTATCAGGCAAGCCTTGCCGAGGATTTTTATCGCGATACCAACGGCTCCGGTAAGGCGGACGAGGGCGATTTCTTTGGCTTTGTTTCCTGCTGGGGCATCAACGTGGATGCATATTGGGCATCCTGTGACATGCCTATCGTGGAAAAGAACGCAGAAGGCGAGTATGAGTTCGTGCTGGATATTGCGCGTTACTCCGACGTGA
>JAGBXH010000272.1 GCA_017629395.1 Clostridia bacterium
CAAGCCCGCCAACGCAGATAAATGCGAGGTGCCGCTGGTTATGGTAGTCAAGTTTATGGGTGATCCCTCCGCCGTCGTTGCCGCACACGATCGTGGCGTGGACGAGGCGAAGCAGAGAGGCTTGTACATCACCTCCAAGATCATCGCAGGACTTGATCCGCAGGTTGAGTGGTTTGCTCACCTGACTGCAACGGGTCGTGATAAGCTCCGTAACATTAAGCCTGCAAAGGCAGAAGAAGCTCCGGCTGCAGAGGAAAAGCCGGCTGCTCCTAAAAAGACTTCCTCTAAAAAAACCAGTAAATAATTAATAAAGGAGATAATTGATTATGAAACTCGCACTTGGTATGGTTGAGACCAGAGGTCTCGTAGCTGCTATCGAAGCAGCTGATGCAATGGTTAAGGCTGCTAACGTTACCCTCATCGGCTCCGAGAAGATCGGTTCCGGTCTGGTAAGCGTCATGGTTCGTGGCGACGTCGGCGCTGTTAAGTCTGCTGTTGAAGCAGGCGGTGCTGCTGCTTGCCGTCTTGGCGAAGTTGTCGCTACTCACGTTATTCCCGCTCCTCACGACGATGTTGAGCTGCTTCTCCCCAAGCTGGGCTAATAAAAAGACCCGAACGCTAAAAGGTAATTAAATCATGGAAGCAATCGCGTTGCTCGAGGTACAGGCGATGGTAACTGCCATCGTAGGTCTTGACGCAATGGTCAAGGCTGCCGATGTAAAACTGATTCATGTCGAGAAACGCCTGGGTGGCAGACTTGTCACGGTTGTGGTCGAAGGCTCGGTATCTGCTGTCACTGCGGCAGCAGAAGCCGGTGCCGAGGCTGCTAAGGCTGTTGGTAACGTCAAGCTCTGCGAGGTTATCGCACGCCCCCATCCCGACATCATGAAGTTTTTGAAAACCGATGCTCTTTAATCAAAGAGATCGGCAAACACACAAGTTTATTAAAAAAATAAAAATAATTTCTTACACATTTTAGGAGGATTTTAAAATGGAAGCTCTTGGTATGGTTGAAACCAGAGGTCTGGTAGCTGCAATTGAGGCAGCTGATGCAATGGTAAAGGCTGCAAACGTTGTTCTGATCGGCTCTGAGAAGATCGGTTCCGGTTTGGTAAGCGTTATGGTTCGTGGCGACGTCGGTGCTGTTAAGGCTGCTGTAGAGGCAGGCGGTGCAGCTGCTTGCCGTCTTGGCGAGGTTGTTGCAACCCACGTGATTCCCAGACCCCACGCTGACGTTGAGAAGCTGCTGCCCAAGATCGGCTAATTTTACATTAGTCCATTTTAAGGCAGTCCTCGGAAGGGCGATCCGTCGCCCTTCCGAGACCCCAACATATTTGCGCGTATGAGTGCATTTCCCTATCCCGTAAATGCACCGATATGTGTAAATATGTGAACCGCTCAATCATTTCCCTATTCATTCCGAAGGGACGATCATCGATCGTTTTCCAGCAACGGCGTGATTTGCGCGAAATCCTTGAGGCGGAAATTCAGGATAAGAAAGAGGAACAGTTATGGCAATCAACACAAACGACATCGCTGCAATCGTAAAAAAGGTGATTTCCGAAATGGATGCAGGCACGGCACAGGACGCAGGCATTCCCGTAGGCATCTCCAACAGACACATTCACCTCTCCACGCAGGATCTTGAGACTCTGTTTGGCGCAGGATATGAGCTGACCCCCATTAAGGAGCTCTCTCAGCCCGGTCAGTATGCTTGCAAGGAAACCCTGACCATCATCGGTCCCTCCATGCGCCCCATCGAGAACGTACGCGTGCTCGGTCCCGTGCGTAAGGCAAGCCAGGTTGAGATCTCTCTGACTGATTCCTTTGTGCTCAAGGTAAAGCCCCCCGTACGTGAATCGGGTGATATTGCCGGCTCCTCTCCCGTTACTATCATCGGTCCTAAGGGCGTTGTCACGCTCAAGGAAGGCTGCATTATTGCGAACCGTCACATTCATATGCACACCAGCGACGCTGCTCGCTACGGTGTCAAGGACGGCGATTATATCGACGTAGATGCTCTGCAGGGCACCAGAAAGACCAGATGGTACGGCGTGCAGGTTCGTGTACGTGACGATTTCGCACTTGAGATGCACGTAGATACCGACGATGCAAACGCAGTCGGCTACAAGAACGGCTATACGGTTACCGTAGTGAAGTAATTCGGAGGATATCATGGTAAAAGGAAAAGTAGTTGGAACCATTGTTTCCACCAACAAGTTTGATTCTCTGCGCGGCTTCAAGTTTCTGGAGGTGCAGATCATTGAAAAGGAAACACTGACCGATAAATATATGGTCGCTGTGGACAAGACCATCAGCGCAGGTATTGGCGAGGACGTGTTGGTCGTAACCGGCAGCAGCGCACGCGTTGCAGTTGGCTGCGAGTACGCTCCCGTGGACGCCGTCATCGTCGGTGTCATCGATAAGCCCGCCGACTAAAAGCGAAAGCGTCGGCATACCTCAAACTCTCAATATAAGGAATTAAGACTATGCCCGAATTAAAATTAAAATCCATTTTGCAAAAATGCGGCGTTGTTGGCGCAGGCGGTGCAGGCTTCCCCTCTTACGGTAAGCTGACCGATGGAGCTGACCTGCTTGTGATCAACTGCATTGAGTGCGAGCCGC
>JAGBXH010000273.1 GCA_017629395.1 Clostridia bacterium
CTGCCCCTCAATTGAGGACAAGCTCGTCCGTTTTGCCGACAAACCGCGCCACCAGCTGTTTGTAGAGCCCATGGGCGAGGATAATGAGGAAATGTATATTCAAGGCTTTTCCACCTCTCTGCCGCCCGACGTACAGTACGAGATGCTGCGCACCTTGGACGGATTTGAGAATGCCGAGATCATGCGCTACGCCTACGCCATTGAATACGACTGCGCAGACCCCCTGCAGATGCTCCCCACGTTGGAATTCAAAGCAATTGGCGGACTTTACGGTGCAGGTCAGTTCAACGGCACCTCCGGTTACGAGGAAGCAGCTGCGCAGGGACTTGTGGCAGGCATCAACGCAGCACGCCGCATCCAAGGCAAGGACGCTGTCATTCTCTCGCGCTCCGAGAGCTATATTGGCACGCTGATCGACGATCTGGTCACCAAAGGCACGCATGAGCCCTACCGCATGATGACCTCGCGTTCGGAATACAGACTCCTTTTGCGTCAGGATAACGCTGATCAAAGACTGACGCCCATCGGTTACGATTGCGGGCTGATCTCCGAAGAGCGTTACCAAATGCTGCAAAACAAGATAGAATCCGTGGAAAATGAGAAAAACCGCCTGGAAAACACGCATCTTTCCATGCAAAGAGCCAACGATTTTCTCGCTTCTCACGCCCTGCCGCCCATCAAATCCGGCTGCTCGCTGGCAGACCTTTTGCGCCGTCCCGAGCTCGCCTATGCCGATCTTGCCCCCGTGGACGATGCACGCACTAAGCTTTCCCGCCGTGTGCTGGAGACCGTGGAGATCGACGTCAAATACGAGGGCTACATCAAGCGCGCATTCGCAGAGGCGCAAAGACAGCTAAAATTAGAGGACAAGCACCTCTCACCCGATATCGACTACACGCAGATCCGCGGTCTGCGCCTTGAGGCAGCACAAAAGCTGAATGCCATCAAGCCCTTGACAATTGGTCAGGCGTCACGCATCAGCGGCGTTAACCCCGCTGACGTATCCGTGCTGCTGATCTGGCTGGGCATTAAGTAAATGGAGGATATATGGAACAGTTTTATGCACTCTTCGAGCAGGTTTTTGCACAAAACGACCTGCAGCCCCATGTCAATGAACAAAATGCAGCCACATTTGAAAAGCTTTGCAGCCACATTTTAGAGGTCAACAAGGTGCACAATCTCACAGCGATCCGTGACGTACCGGGCGTCGTAGCCAAGCACTTTGCAGATTCCCTGACAGTAGCCGCATTCATCCCCGATGGCGCAAGCGTCATTGACGTAGGCACGGGAGGCGGATTTCCTACGCTGCCGCTTGCGGTAGCAAGGCAGGATCTGCACATTACCGCGATCGATTCCACCGCAAAAAAGATCGCACACGTGCAAAATACAGCGCAGCTGTTCGGCTTATCTAACGTCAAAGCAATTGCTTGCCGCGCCGAGGAGCTTGCACAAACAACCGCACGCGAAAGCTTTGACGTGGCAACCGCGCGCGCCGTTTCTGAGCTTCGCATTCTTTGCGAGATCACCTTACCCTTTGTAAAGGTTGGCGGAAAGCTGTTGGCAATGAAGGCAGCATCGGGCGAAAAGGAATTGGCAGACGCAAGCAATGCAATTTTCAAGCTTGGCGGCAAGCTGACCGTGGTCCACAAATTCACGCTCAAAGATGCAAACGGAAATCAAGAGGAACGTTGCATTATAGAAATAGCTAAGGTCAAACAGACACCGAATAATTTTCCGCGCCAATACGCACAGATACTCAAAAAACCGCTGTAA
>JAGBXH010000274.1 GCA_017629395.1 Clostridia bacterium
ATCAGATCGTCGCCGCCGGGGGAGTTCTCATCTCTCTCCCACTTGCCGCTGAACAGCGAGTATTCCGCGTCAAAGTCGCGCCAGCCGTCCCTCTTGCCGCCGACCAGGATCTTGGTGCGCAGCGTGGGAGCTTCGCGCTCGGCAAGCTCCACCTGGTGCGCCACGTCACCGTCTGCTGTGCAGATGATGGCGGAAACACCCGCTGCCGTAAAGCGGTAGGAAAGGTCGTGCTCCTGCAGCTGATTGGTTGCGGGAATGGCGATAGCACCTAACTTGTGCAGCGCCAGCATGGAGAACCAGAACTGGTAGTGACGCTTGCAGATCAGCATGACGCGGTCGCCTCTCTGGATGCCAAGCGATTTGAAGTAGTTGGCGCACTGAGAGGATGCGCGCTTGATATCGCCAAACGAGAAGCGGCGCTCGGTCATGTCGCCGGACACGTGCAGCATAGCAAGCTTATCGGGCTTCTCTCTGCCCAAAGTGTCGATAATATCAAATGCGAAATTGAAGTGATCGGTGTTCTTGAAGGACAGCGACTGCAAAACGCCCTTGTCGCTTTCGCGCACGTCCACGAAGTTCTGCCATACGCGCTTCTGGTCGTCGCGCACCATGATCGTGGGCGCGGCACCCAGCTCAACTGCCTTGTTCTGCTCGGCAGCATCGGGGTCAAGCACGATTGCGTAGAAGGTGCAGTCCTTACCGCCCACGGCAACTTCACCGTGCGGAATGGACGAGTCAAAGTAGATGGTATCGCCCGCGCTCAGAATTTCCACGTGGTCGCCGATCTGTACCTTGAGTCGACCGTCAATGACGATATCGCACTCCTGACCTTGGTGCGAAACCAAGGGGATGGGGGCGTTTTCCGCAGCCTCGCTGTAGGTCGCACGCACGAACAAAGGCTCGGCAATTCTGCTCTTGAAGGTGTACGCCATGTTGTAGTAAGAAAGACCGTGCGCCTGCTCGATCTTCTGACCTGCGCCGCGGCGTGTCAGCGTATAGGTCTGCAGTCTGGGTGCAGAACCCTCGATGATCTCGGTCACGTCCACGCGCAACGCCTGTGCGCAGCGGTAGATGAACGCGAAGTTCATGTCTTTCTTACCCGCCTCGCAATCGAGATAGTCCGTTTCGGTAACGCCTGCGGCGTTTGCCATATAGGAAACGCTCAAGCCCTCAATCTCGCGCAGCTCGCGGATACGCGCTGCCATTTCAACTATTTTTTGTTCAAGTCCTGTCAGATTACTCATGTGATTGACTTCTCCTTTGTTTGGTTGGGTAGCGGAAAAAAGCATGCCCGTCTCAAGCCTGCTTGAGACGGGCACAATATCCATGTCCGCGGTACCACTCAAATTGCGCAAATGCGCCACTTTACGGATGCGTCGCAACCTTTTTGGATGCTCTCATCCACGCCTTAACGCGGCTGCACGGAGGGGTCTACTTGCGCGACTCTTTCGTGCGCGTTCTTCCCTCGGCTCAAAAATCAGATCACAAGGACGTCACTATCGGCTCGCACCGCCCGCCGACTCTCTGCAAATGAAATTCCATGTGAATTTTTCGTCATCGCCTTTTAAGAAATTACCTATAATTATATCATAACAGCTTTTTGGTGTCAAGAGATTCTTGCAAGTTTTGATTGGTGAAATTGCAAAAAATCTCGCGCACAGTATAAGAATGTTTCGGCAAAAGGCACAAACAAAGGGGGCTGCTGCGCATGGGCGTGCAATATGGGGAAATCTTACGCGTTTTGCTCTTGACCTTTTTGCCGTTATCTGTTATAATGAAAAGAAAT
>JAGBXH010000275.1 GCA_017629395.1 Clostridia bacterium
ACCGTGTTCGAGACATACGACGATCTTGACGGTGCGAACGGAACGCTGAAAATCGGTGTCAGCTCTGCCTCAAAGCCGTTTGTATACATCAAAGATGGAAAATATGCAGGATTTGAAGTTGAGCTTATGATCGGCTTCTGCCGCGAGTACGGTTACCGTCTTGAGTTTGAGGATACCGCGTTTGCCGCAATTATGGCAGGTGTTGCGTCGGGTCGGTACCATATCGGCATGTCGGGCATCACCATCACCGACGAGCGCAAGGAGAGCGTGGATTTCTCCGACGTTAACCACACCGAGGATCTGGTGCTGGTCATTCACAAATCGGGCAACAAGGACGAAAGCACGGGCATTGCAAAGCTTTCCGATCTGTCCGGCAAGAGAATTGGCATTGTGACCGGAACCTTGACATCTGTGCTCGTTCCCCAGCTTGTTCCCGATGCGGTGTACGTTGAGTTCAACTCCACGGCGGACGCCAAGATGGCGTTGGATAACGGAAAGATTGACGCATTCCCGACCGACGAGTCGGCTTACCTTGCTATGAGATGGGAAGGCATCGCGGTTGAGCGAGTTGCAGAGGCGATTGCTCCCAGTGATTCCGGTATCATCTTTGAGAAAGGGAAAAATCCGACTCTCCAGAAGCAGTTCAACGATTATCTTGCAAAAATCAAGGATAACGGCACCTGGCAGGATCTGCAGGATAAGTGGTTTGGCAACAAGGAGCCGACCGAATTTGCAGATTATCACGATTTGAGCGGTGAAAACGGCTCTCTCAGAGTTGGTATCTGCTCCACCACCAAGCCCTTTACTTATCTCAAGAACGGACAGTATGCCGGCCATGACGTTGAGCTGATCGTAGGCTTTTGCCGTGAGTACGGATACAGCGTCGAATTTGAGGACACACTTTTTGCCGGTGTTCTGGCAGGCGTCGCCAGCGGCACCTTTGACATGGGTGCGGCAGGCTTTACCATTACAGACGAGCGCAAGGAAAGCGTGGATTTCTCCGATGTTTCCCATACGGAAGATCTCGTTCTTGTTGTGAAAGAGCAGAAGCAATCGGGTGGAAATACAACCCATCTCTCCGACCTTGCGGGAAAAAGAGTAGGCGTTATGACAGGCTCTATTCAAGCGGTTATGATGCCCGAGCTTGTTCCCAATGCTGAGTACATGGAATTCAATTCCATAACAGATTTGATTGCAGCACTGAACAGTAACAAAATAGATGCTTTTGGCTGTGACGAATCTCTATATACGTCAATGCTTTGGGAAGGTCAGGCGGTAGATCGTATTGACGAGCCTCTTGGTGAAAGCAATTACGGAATGATATTTCCCAAGGGTCAAAAGCTTGAACTTCAAAAAGAAGTCAATGACTATATTGCCAAGATAGGTGCGGACGGAACTCTTCAGGCGTTGGAAGAAAAATGGTTTGGCGCGAAAGAACCGACAGAGTTTACATCCTATGATAACCTGAATGGTACAAAGGGTACGATTACCGTTGCCATCAATTCTGCCTCCATGCCGTTTGTATATCTCAAAAATAATAAATTTGTCGGCTTTGATATTGAGCTTATTACGGGCTTTGCTAAAGAATACGGCTATGACATTCAGTTTGAAGATGTAGCATTTGCAGCAATTCTTGGTGGCGTTCAGTCAGCAAAATATGACCTTGGTATATCGGGCATTACCATTACCGAAGAAAGAAGAGAAAGCATGGATTTCTCTGATGTTTATCACGTAGAGGATCTTGCGGTAATTATAAGAAGGGGCGCGGGAGCAGATGACCTTGAGCAGTTTAACAGCGCAACACTCGGTGTTGTTACAGGCTCGCTTTACGGCGGTTATTCAAGAGAACAGTTCCCGAACGCAAGCATTAAAGAGTTCAACACCTTTGCCGACGTGCTCGTTGCACTCAAGGGGGGCAAGGTTGACGGTATTATGCTTGATAAACCGAACTTCAATTCGGTAGCTCGTACAGATAAGAACCTATCCTGTATCACGGTGCCCGCTTATTCCGTGGAGATTGGCTTCGGATTCCAAAAAAATGATGCCGGAAATGCTCTTCAGGCGCAGATGAACGAATTTTTGAAAGAGCTCAAAGCGAATGGCAAGATAGATGAGCTTATAGATAAATGGTACGGCGAAACAGAACCTGAAGAAACAATACCGCTTGACGAACTTTCATCTAATGAAAAGACCTTGCAAGTGGCAATCGATACCACAAGAAAACCCTTTGTATATATGTACGAGGGTAAGCCAGTTGGCTTTGAGATCGAAGTGCTTTATATGTTCTGCGAA
>JAGBXH010000276.1 GCA_017629395.1 Clostridia bacterium
CAGCACGCTGATGCTGCCGCGCGGTGCGGGGATCAGGCAAGCCGACTCCATCACACCCTCCATATTGATTCCCCCGTCGGTCTGATCGACGGGGTTTTGTATTGCGCTGATATCCATAGGCACGATGGGTGTCGCACCCGCAGGCACGACCGAATAATCGTAAGCGTAGGGGTCAAGCGGCGCGGGCTCTTGCTCGCTGCCCTGTTCCGTGCTTTGCTCGGGCTGCTGCGCGTCACTATCCTGCGTCAGGGGCGGCAGCGCACCGTCAAGCTCCCCGCCCTGCTGTCCGCTGTCGGGGGCGGGCGGCTTCATACTGCTCCACGGCACCAAAAGCACGGCAAGCGCGATCAGCACCGCCGCAACGATCGCTGCCGCAGCCACGGGCAGCCACTTGGGCAATCTGCGTGTGCGCGTGCTCAAGTGACCGATCACGCCCGCATCCTCCCACGCACGCACCTCGCGCCTTAAAAACTCCGTCATACCGCTCGCTTTATGCTCGTCCATTTTCCATGCTCCTTTTCGTAGATGATGCTACAAGGTATGCAGGCGCAGACGAAAATATACCTCACGCCTCCACGGGTCCGAAGCACGACCCGATGGCACGCGCCAGCAAAGTTCCGCAGCGCGCAACCGTCAAATCAATATCTGCAGGTGCGACCAAAAACCTCCCCACACGCAAAAGGTGCTGCTCCAATGCCTCACCCACACCGCAAATCCCCGCGCGATGCAGCACGTCACACAGCAGCGTGCCGCTGTCGATCACGGTGGGCACTCCGATCGAGAGCACGGGACAGCCCACGCGCGCCTCATCGACAGGCACGCGGCGATTCCCCACACCGCTCCCCGGGCGCAGCCCTCGCTCGCAGATCTGTACAACTCTGCCAAGATGCGCGGGATTGCCGGCAGCAAGCGCGTCCACCGCAATGACCAGCTCCGCTCCCACCTCCCTTGCCGCACCGCGCACAAGCTCGGCTGCCTCCACGCCCGTTTCCCCCAGAACGCCCGGCACCACCATGCAAAGAGAGCCACGGCCGAAAAGCGAAAAGGCTGCAGGATCAAGAAGCTGCACGTGACGCGTGACCTGCAGCGCACGTGCGGTGCAAGGCCCCAAGCTGTCGGGCGTGATGCGCTCGTTTCCAAGGCAGGCAACCAGCACACACCCCGCCCTCGGTGCTATGCGCGCAGCCGCCTCTTCAAGCAGGGTTGCCACCGCCCGCACAGGGCTGCAGTCCCCCAAAATCGTCGCTTCGGGTGGCAAATACACGCAAGCATACTCCACCTCCTCGCCCCCCGCTCGCTCTCTGCTTTTGCTGACCGAGCAGCCGTGCAGAGTATATCTCTCTCCCTGCTCGCAGCCCTTTCGCTCGCAGGCAAGATCGGTCCTGATCCCGTTCCTCATAAACCCTCCGAAAATAAAATTATAAATTATATATTAAATTTTAATTTTTCTCTTGCATTTTTTCGAAAAATCGTTTATACTATATGTAAATATGCGAGCATGAGGGCTTGCTTTTCGGTGTGTGCGCGAGGGTTCTGTGCATTATGTACAGTATCATCCGCTCGGTTTTGTGCATGTGTACAATTCCGCGCCGCGCGCCGCTCGTCACGCTCTCAAATTGCACGACGGTTGTCCGCAAGGGCTGCCGCGATTTTCAAATGCACGAGGAGGAAATCTCAATCATGACTAAACGCATCCTTGCATCCGTTCTCTGTCTTTGCCTGTTGGTCGGCTCTCTCGTTTGTCTGAGCGCATGTGGCGACAAGGACAAAAAGACAGAAGACAAAGGTCAGTATCTGACTATGTATCTTGCAGACCAGGTATACGACCTTGATCCCGCTACCTCATTCTACAACGACGCTACCACCAGCATCGTCAACCTCTTGTTCGAGACTCTGTTCAAGGTCAACGATCAGGGCAAGGTCAAGAAGTCGCTGGTTGAAAAGTACGTCATCAAAGAGGACGCCGCAGCCAACGAATACAGAATGGACATCTACCTCAACGAGACCTGCTGGTCCGACGGTACTTATGTTTCCGCAAACGACGTAGTTTATGCATGGAAGCGCGTTCTGGACGTTGAAAGCTCTTACGACGCAGCTGCTCTGCTCTATGACATCAAGAACGCTCGTTCCGTTAAGGAAGGCGATATGTCTATCGACGACCTTTGCATCTACGCAGAGGGTGAGCGTATGGTCTCCGTTGAGTTTGAGGGTCCCATCAACTACGATCAGTTCATTCTTAACCTCTCCAGCGTTGCTCTCGCTCCTTTGCGTGAGGACATCACCGCTAAGCCCGACTGGGCAAAGAAGCCCGCTACCATCGTGTGCAGCGGCCCCTTCAAGCTGGGTAGAGTAGAATTTGTAGAAAACAGCAACAAGTTCTTTGACGGCAACTACGAGTACACCGAAACCGGTAGTGAGGAAGTCACCGTTGGTAAGGACTTCAAGGAAGCTTTGGTTAAGTTCCTGGTTCTGGAGCGCAACGCATACTACTACCGCAACGCCGAGAAGGAAGAAAAGCTGGACAAGTTTGTTACTCCTTATAGAATTATTGTAGATTTCTCCATGACCGATGAGCAGGTAGCAGCCGCTTATGAGTCCGGCGCGATTCTGTACATCGATAATATCCCCTACTCCTGGATCGGTAACGAAGAGTACCTTGACCTGCTCAAGGACGTTGATACTACCGATGCAATGTCCAACCACACCTACTTCTTCAACCAGAACGCGCTGATCGACAACGGCGGCGAGGGTGAATACCTTTTCGCGAACAAGACCGTTCGTCAGGTGCTGTCCAAGGCGATCGACCGTCAGGCGATCGTGGATGCGATCTGGTATGCAGAGGTTGCTACCGGTATCGTTCCCAACGGTGTATTCAACACCAACTCCGCAAAGGAAACCTTCCGCGAGGCTGCAGGCTCTGCTTACGAGACTCTGACCACCGTGGACGTTGATACGCTCAAGAGCGAGCTGAAGAGCGCAGGCATTACCGCAAAGAACTACTCCTTCTCCATCACGGTAGCTGCTTACGACGAGGTACACGTTGCAATTGCCGAGATGGTTGCAGAGCAGTGGGAGGCTCTTGGCTTTGACGTTAAGGTCAACAAGAGAGGTACCATTCTGAATAACGACTACTACAAGTGGACCGACTCCGTTCCCAACGACATCTGTGACGACCTGTATATGGAAGACCTTGTTGCGGGCGACTATGAGGTTATGGCAATGGATATGGGTGCTCTGACCATGGACGCATTCGCTACCCTTGCTCCCTTCGCAAAGGCATTCTCCGGTCAGGGTATGGACATGTCCGACTCTGAAAACTATATGCTCTCCGCTCACATCACCGGCTTTGACAACAAGGAATACAACGACCTGATGGAGGCAGTTTACTTCCTGCAGTATTACAACGATTTCCACAAGTTCTTCTACAACACCGCATACGGCACCGACTACTTTGATTCCAAGGAATCTGCCGATGCAGTTTACACGAAGATCGGTGAGATCTACGGAAAGTACGGCATCACCCCCAACGCAAAGACCTACCTTGAGGATCGCGCAACCCTTCTGCACGCTGCTGAGGAAATCCTGATGGACGAGGTTCCCGTAACCCCCATCGTTGCAAACCAGCACGCTTCCCTGTCCGCTAACAATATCAAGAAGGTCAAGGACACCTACACCAACCCCATCGTGCTGACCAAGGCATCCGTTTCCGGCTACAAGTCCTTCCTCGAAAACGTTGAGGATTTCCTGGAGGCCAACTTCCAGGCATACTGCGAGGACAGACAGTCCTACATTTACAACAAGTTCAAGTCCAACGATAAGGTCTACTCCGCAGGTGAGTTCTCTTACGAAGGATTTAAGGGTGAGTCCTCTCACTACAGCTTCTTGTTCGAAGACGAGAACAGCAAGAAGTAATCAGTAAAATTTTTGCGCCGCGATGCAAATCGCGGCGCATTTTTTCGCGCTAAAGTATAGACAAACCGAATAAAACGTGATATAATAATATGAATATTTGTGTAAATCGGAGGAAACATGAAGATCATCAATCTTTTCCCCGGCTCGTATAATTCCAACTGCTATATTTTGGTGCACGGTGGAGAAGCCGTGGTCATTGATCCCAGTGCCTCTGCCAAGAGCATCCTTTCGCGCGTGGAGCAAGAGGGCGCAGCCTTAAAGGGCATCTTACTGACGCACGGGCATTTTGATCACATCGTTTCCATTGATACCCTGCGCCGCGCCTGCCAAGTACCGCTCATGATCCACAAGGAGGATTCGGAAATGCTGGAGGATGGCGTCAAGAATGCCTTTTCCCTGTTCTTTGGGCAGGATATTTCCTACAAGCCTGCAGAGCGTCTTTTGGAAAACGGCGACAAGATCTCCTTAGGCGGCATGGATATCGAGGTGGTACACCTGCCCGGTCATTCCAAGGGCTCGGTTTGCTACTATATCCCGGGTGAACGCACCATGTTCACGGGTGATTTACTGTTTGCCCAAGGCTACGGACGCGCCGATCTGCACGGTGGTAACGCCTTTACCCTGCGCACCTCGCTGTGTGCTCTGCGGCAGTATCCCGGCAACATCACCATTTATCCCGGTCACGGTGAAGCCGCCCTGCTCGGCAACGCGCTGGACGTTGCATTTTATTTGTAAAATCTATTTATAATATATTGAGGAAACTAACATGGATCATCAGCTTTTAGCAGATCTGCTCTTTCCGCAGATCACCAAATCTCCCGCCGACATAGAGGCGGCATACCCTGCACGCAACCTGCCCGAGGGTGCTAAGGTCACCCGTTTTGCGCCCAGCCCCACAGGCTTTGTGCATTTCGGTGGCTTGTTCCCCACCACCGTCGGCGAGCGTCTTGCTCACCAAAGCGGCGGCGTATTCTTCCTGCGTATTGAGGATACCGACGCAAAGCGCGAGGTGCCCGGTGCTGCAGAGGGTCTGATCAAGACCTTGGCGCATTACGGCATTCACTTTGACGAGGGTGCGATCCTTGACGAGACCGGCAAGGTCAGCGACCAGGGCGCATACGGCCCTTACAAACAGAGCGCACGTGCAGAGATCTACCAGACCTATGCAAAGGATCTTGTCAGCCGCGGACTCGCCTATCCCTGCTTCACCACCGAGGAGGAGCTGGAGGCTTTGCAGGCAGTGAACAAGAAGGAAGAGATCAAGAACACCGACTGGCAGGCGCAGGCAGAAGAGCGTCGCGCAGAAATGCTCAAGGCTCGTGCCATTACCATGGACGAGGTCAAGGCAAACCTTGACGCGGGCAATCCCTTCGTGCTGCGTATTCTTGCAGACGGCGATCCCGCTAAGAAGACGCCCTTTACCGACCTTGTCAGAGGTAAGCTGGACATTCCCGAAAACGACGAGGATTTCGTGCTTCTCAAGTCCGACGGCATTCCCACCTACCACTTTGCACACGCTGTGGACGATCACCTGATGGGCACGACGCACGTCATTCGCGGTGAGGAATGGCTGCCCAGCCTTGCAAAGCACATTCAGCTGTTCCGTTACCTGGGCTTTAAGCTGCCCAAGTACATGCACATCTCGCAGATCATGCGCCTTGATGAAAACGGCAACAAGAAAAAGCTTTCCAAGCGCGACATGGGCGCAAACATGGACGATTACGCCGCAATGGGCTACGCGCCCGAGTGCGTTTGCGAGTACGTCATGACCCTGCTTAACTCCAACTACGAGGAATGGCACGCGCAGAACCCCGAAAAGCCCTACACCGAGTTCCCCTTCAACATCAAGAAGATGAGCGCTTCGGGCTGTCTGTTCGATTTCAATAAGCTTAATGACGTTTCCAAGAACGTCATCTCGCGCATGAGCGCACAAAAGGTCACGCTGGCTGTAACCGAGTGGGCAAAGACCTACGATCCCGAGTTTGGCGCGCTGCTGGCAAGCGATCCCGTATACGCCATCAACATTTTCGCAATTGGTCGCGGCGGCAAAAAGCCCCGTAAGGACCTTGCTGTCTGGAAGGATGCACGCCCCTACATGGGATTTTTCTACGACGAGCTGTTCCTGCTTACCGAGCAGTACCCCGAGCAGTTTGACAGAGCCGACATTAAGGCTGTGCTTGAAGGCTTTATCAAGACCTTTGACATTTCCGACGACATGAACACTTGGTTTGAAAAGATCAAGGAGATC
Organism: Clostridia bacterium; assembly: GCA_017629395.1. Lineage (GTDB taxonomy): Bacteria > Bacillota > Clostridia > Oscillospirales > CAG-272 > SVQP01. The sequence continues at coordinate 6,161 of JAGBXH010000276.1, forward strand.
GGTACCGGACTTGGCTATACCGCAGATATGAAGGCATACAAGGCTGATCCCACCGCATTCAAGGGCAGCGTAGCGGACGTTTCCATGTTCCTGCGCCTTGCCGTAACCGGTAAGACCAACGCGCCCGATCTGTGGACTGTGATGCAGATCCTTGGCTACGACCGTACGGTCGCACGCCTGAACGCAATGCTCGAAACCCTTTAATTTATAATAAGAGGATAAAATCATGGCAGAAACCAACAACAATTTTATTTTTGAGATCATTAACGAGGATCTTGGCGTACAGCCCGACAAGAAGATCCACACCCGCTTCCCGCCCGAGCCCAACGGTTATTTGCACATCGGCTCGGTCAAGGCAATCTGCATCAACACCGACGTTGCAAATAAGTATAACGGTCTGTTCAATCTCCGCTACGACGACACCAACCCCGCAAAGGAGTCCGACGAGTTCGTGCGCTCCATCCGCGAGGACCTGGAGTGGCTGGGTGCTACCCCCACGGGCGGCGTTTTCTACGGCTCGGACTACTTTGGCAAGTGCTATGAGTTTGCCGTACAGCTGATCAAGCAGGGCGACGCG
>JAGBXH010000277.1 GCA_017629395.1 Clostridia bacterium
CGCGACACGCGACGGCGAGTGGGTTAGTGACGACGCAAAGCCACAAGTGGCTTTGCTAGGAACGGTGGAGCCAAAGCAACGAGACGAAGGAGCGAGTGTATCGAGCGACGTACGGCGAGTATGCGACGCGAGTGGGCAATTCCTTCACGGGTGCTTTGCGAACGGTGGAGCCCAAAGCGCGAGCGGGTAGAGCCGAGGGTAAGCGGAGCATCGAGGCGATAGACCGCGACACGCGACGGCGAGTGGGCAAGAGCCGTAAGCGGCAAATCCCACCTTGGCAACCAACAAAAGCCTTGAAACCAAACGGTATCAAGGCTTTTTTCTGTCTATTTCCATTCGGTTCAAGCCGGTTTTAGACCAATCTTTTTTGCCGGTTTCCCGTCGGGGAACGACCGTGATAGACCGGGAGCAGCAAAACAGGGAAGAAATAAAAAACAGAAATCACTCACGATACCAATATTTTATTGATTTTTGATGTTAAGGTTCTCAAAAGTATGGACTCATTCGACAAAATCCGGTAACTTCATGCATATATATACTTTTTTGTTGACAGATCATTGTAAAAATGCTAAAATATAATATAGCAGGCAATAAAAATAGCTGATGAATCATGCGATCCGACTTGTTGAAGGTACTGATGCGTATGTACTTGAGTTTTGGCTATGATAGTTTGCCTGATGACAAACGGGGCTTGCTTTTTGCATGCGCTAATATCAATTGGGAATTTTTATGGAAAGGGGAATATCATGAAAAAGTCGATATTTCTGATTTTCGCAGTCGTTGTTGTGCTGGTGCTGTTATTTGTGGCTTGCGATGAAACCACTGTGCAGCCTCCCGAGCAATCAACGGAAAGCACGGCTGCGCCCGAGCAATCAACGGAAAGCACGGCTGCGCCCGAAACAAACACGGAAGCACACGTCCATGTGTTTGGAGAATGGGCTATTGTTACGGCACCTACCTGCACTGAGCAGGGGGAAGAGCAGCGTATCTGCGAGTGCGGAGAAACAGAAGTGCAGGCGTTGAGTGCACTTAGTCACACCGAGGTAATTGACGCAGCAGTTGCGCCCACTTGTACCGCAACCGGCTTGACCGAGGGTAAGCATTGCTCGGCTTGTAACAAGGTTTTGGTTCCACAGAACGAAATCGCTGCACTGGGTCACATCGAGGCGACCGACGCAGCGGTTGCGCCCACTTGTACCGCAACCGGCTTGACCGAGGGAAAGCATTGCTTGGTTTGTAACGAGGTTCTGATTGCACAGACCGAAGTTGCTGCATCGGGTCATACCGAGGCAATCGACGCAGCGGTTGCGCCCACTTGTACCGCAACCGGCTTGACCGAGGGTAAGCATTGCTCGGTTTGTAACGAGGTTCTGGTTGCACAGACCGAAGTCGCTGCATCGGGTCATACCGAGGCAATCGACGCAGCGGTCGCGCCTACTTGCATCGCAACCGGCTTGACCGAGGGCAAGCATTGCTCGGTTTGTAACGAGGTTCTGGTTGCACAGACCGAAATCGCTGCATCGGGTCATACCGAGGTGATCGAGGAGGCTATTCAGCCTACTTGCAGCCAGCCCGGTCGTACTGAGGGATCTCGCTGCGAAATTTGCGGAGAAATTCTTGTTGCATACGAGGAGCTGCCTGCAACGGGGCATGCTTTTGAGGACGTCTTTTATGATGCCACCGCGCACTGGTACTCATGCACGGTCTGCCAGACCGACGTTTATGAGGATCACTTTTCTGCGGATGCCTTCTATAATGCCACCGCGCACTGGTATTCGTGCACGGTTTGCCATAGCTTTGTTTATGAGGATCACCTTGTTGTTGATGATATTTGTACAAGCTGTGATTTTGATGGCGTTGTAGTCTATGTTTCCGGAGATGAGCTTGGTTATTGGAAGGAAGACGTGTGCTTTGGCACTGCGTTTGATTTCGGTAATTTCGCAGGCTGGGATCAGATTGCATCCGTTCATCCCGAAACTCAATTGATCCGTGTTTTGGGTTGGGTGGCATTTACTACGGAAACTCCCGGTATTTATGGTTACTCCCTTAATGGCGGTGAGGTCGTTTATGACGAGAGCTTTACTGCCCGGGCGGATGATGGCGTATACTATACAGCAACCAGTGTACATGGTGCAACGAGTGTGTCCGGATACTGCGTATCGATTCCCGTAGCAGCTCTGGATCAGGGGACTTATGAGATTGCCCTCTATACAAAAACACAAGACGGACACGAGGCAGAGCTGATGAAGTTCTCTTTGGTGGTCACAAACGAGGCACCTGATCCCAATCAGCCCATGGATCCCGATCAGCCCATGGATCCCGATCAACCCGAGGAGCCCGATGGTGGCGTGCCCGAAATCGACTTTGGTGTTTTTGACCAGTATAAGTATGACGCAGGTATGCGGAGCGAATCCTTGGACAGCGTTTATATTAACGGTCATTTCTATTATTCGGACGGCTCTGCTTACGACAAGCTCGCTGCAGACGACAATACCATGTACGTGCTGCCCGGTACGGTTGTAGGTTTCAGAGGATGGGTTGGTTTTAATCAGCCTATCACGACGTTCGCTTACACGATCGACCAGGGCGACTACATGTTCGGCAATTTCTTTGAATACACCGATCAGAACGTATTGGGAGCCGGCGGTGAATACGCAAGAAGATATTGCGTATATATTCCTACGTTGGGTCTGGAGCAGGGTATGCACACGTTTAATTGGTTTGCATGGCTGGAGGACGGTACCATTGTGCCCATGTATACGGTGATCGTGGTCATTACAGAGCAGGCGTCCGCAAGTGATATGCACGTGGAGAGTGATCCTGTTTACGAAAACGTGATTCCTGCCACTTGTCTGGAGCCCGGTAGCCATGAAAGCGTGATTTACTGTAAGGGATGTCATGAGGAACTTTACAGAACGACGGAAGAAATCCCCGTGGGGCAGCATAATGAGATCATTGATATAGAGGGCTATGCACCCACGTGCACCGAGCCCGGTTTGGCTCCGAGCTCGCATTGCGCTGATTGCAATGCCGTGGTTTCGGTGCAGGAGGTATTGCCTGCGCTGGGACATGATGTGATGATCGAAGAGGCTGTTTGGCCTACCTGTACCGAATCAGGCAGAACAGAAGGAAGCTATTGTGTATATTGCGGCGAAGTATTTACTTTGTCGGAAGAGCTCCCCGCGCTTGGTCATAACGAGGTATTTGGTCCCGGCATGGATCCGACTTGTACCGAAACGGGCAGAACGGAAGGTCGTTATTGTGAGCTGTGCGGAGAAGTGATGGAAGGAGAAGTCATCCCTGCGCTGGGACACGTCTTTACGTGGGAGTACGTTGACTATGCATGCCACGGTGCTTACTGTGAGCGCTGTGAATTGTATACGGTGGAATCGCATTATTCTGCAGGAGAGGAATGCCTGGGCTGCGGTTTTGATATGTCCGTTCAATACGTTTCCCGTGATGAGGTTGACTATTGGATCGGTGGTGAATCCATTGCAGATGCCTTTACCCCCGGTTGTATCACGGGTTGGGATAACGTTGCTACTGTTGATGCGTCTGTCGAATTCGTGCGTGCCTGGGGTTGGGTAGCGTTCAAGGGAGCTGTTCCCGGTATATATGGTTATTCGATCAACGGTGGTGAAATCGTATATGATGAAGCGTTTTCTTTCGAGGCAGAGCAGGCTATTCTTGATATGATTCAGTATTGGGACGACGCCAGCGCGAGCAGATATCAGGTATACGTACCTGTTGCCGATCTGGAGTTGGGAGAATACACGATTTCCATTTATACCAAATCGGCGAATGGCTGCGAAACAGAGCTGTTATCCTTCACGCTGAACAAAACGGAAGGCCCCCCTGTATTTCTAATAACCAGAGATTTTCGATGATCCCGATGAGCAGGAATGCTTTTGATTGTATGAAAATCCGAATGTACCCTTGATTGTACTTGGGCAACGGTGAGGAGCATTTTGCGATCGCACCGGTCTTGCGAACGTTACAATTTCGGATAGTGTGGAAAAATTGACGTATATGCATTTCATGTCTGCACTGACCGACGTTTTTATACCGGCAGGTTGGCTATTGAGATGATTCAGACAACTCTTATCTCGAAAACGCTACCATTCATGACAATCGAACCGGTGACGAATCCGAACAAAAAACAATCACGCCCCCGAGCAATCGGGGGCGTTCGGTTGTATGCAGGGGAAAGGGGATGGCTGATATTTACGGTTATGACGTATACTGCGTCAAAAACAGCTCCCGTTTCTTGACAAATTATCATTTTCATATTATAATACAAACAAATCTTATCTGCGCCATAACGCATCACTATATGAATCTCATCGAAAGACAGGTATTGCACGCATGAAAAACGATCAAACCTACAAATATGAAATGCACCTCCATACCTCTCCCTGCAGCGGGGGCGGTGAGGATATTCGTGCCCATATCGACGATCTGATCGGTAAGGGATTTAGCGGCATGGTGGTGACCAATCACTTTTATCTCGGCGACAACAGGGTGGATCGGAATTTGCCGTGGAAGGAATTCGTGGATGCTTACAGGCAGGATTATCTGTATGGCCTGGAATATGCCCGTGCTTTGGATTTTGATTTGTTGTTCGGGCTTGA
>JAGBXH010000278.1 GCA_017629395.1 Clostridia bacterium
GGAGCAAGCCCCTCCCCTACCGCACGATACAATGCTGAATATAAAATTGTACAATTTTAGCTTCATAATCCCCTAACCGGGTAGGGGAGGGGCTTGCTCCTCCTTGCCTACATTCAGAAAAATCAAAGCCGATACGGAAAATTCGTATCGGCTTTTTATATCAGCAATCCTTGATCAAACGCATGAAAAACTCGACCGAGCGGTGCAGGGTTTCAAGCCTGATCTTTTCGTTATTGCCATGTATTGTGGCGCGTTCCTCGCTGGTCAGATCCATAGCCGAGAAGCGGTAGACCTTATCCGAAATGCGCCCCCAATGGCGGGAATCGGAGCATTGCACCATAAGATAGGGCGTGACCACGCAGCCCTTCCAGGTGGATGCCACCGCGCTTGCTACCTTGTCATAACCTGCGCAATCGGTGCGCGAGATGCGGCTGGGATTCATGCCGTGCAGGCAGGTGACCTCGACCTTGTCATCGCCCACCGTCTTTTTGATGTAGGCAAGCGCCGAGTCCATATTGTCCGCGGGATTGAGGCGGATGTTGGACACCATGCTTGCCTCGGGCGGGATGACGTTGGATGCGGAAGAGCCCTTCATCTGGGTAAAGGCGACCGTGGTGCGCATGAGCGCATTGAGCTCACCGCCGCTCTTTTTGCATATGAGGTCAAGCACGGGCAAAAACAGCTTGATATTGGCGAAGATGATCTTGTAAACAAAGGTGGAATAGCGTCCCAGCGTGTCAAACATCTGCGCCACGGGAGGCGTCAGCTTTGCCTTGAAGGGGTGCTTGACCATGCGCACGCAAGCTGCGCTGAGTCTGTCAACGGGCGCACCCGGCTTGGGCGCGGAGGCGTGACCACCGCCCGACTTGACGGTATATTTGACGTCCATCATGCCTTTTTCTGCAATGCCGATCATGCCGCAGGGAATCTTGACGCCGGGGAATACGTTTTCCACCACCGCGCCGCCCTCGTCCACAACCATGGCAGGCTCGATCTTGTGCTGCTCAAAGTAATCTACAATGTGCGCAGCCCCCTTGCCGTTGACCTCCTCACCGCCCGAGAATGCGAAATACACGTCACATTCGGGGGTAAAGCCTTGCTCGATCAGGGTATCTGCTGCAAACAGAATGCCGTTAAAGGTGACCTTGGTGTCAAGTGTACCGCGTCCCCACACACAGCCGTCCTTGAGTAGTGCCTCAAATGCGGGCACGTCCCAAAGATCCTCGTTGACGGGTACGACGTCGTAGTGCGCCATGAGCACGGCAGGATTGCCGTCGGTCTTGCCCTTCCAATGAAAGAGCAGACCGCGGTCGGGCATGCGCTGCATGGTGCAGGTGGCAAACACGTTTTTGTAAAGAGAGGGAAGGGACTCGATCAGCTTTTCAAATTCCGCGTCGTCCTCAAGCGTGGGATCGCGGTAGGAAACCGTCTTGCAGCGCACAAGCGTGCGCAGAGCCTCGGTGGCGCGATCCTTGTCAAACTCTACGGGCGTTTCATCCACGCTCGGCTGTGCGCCCGGCTTAAAAGCAAGCGCACGAATGAGAATAACGGCTAAGAAAATGATGATGATAGCCACTATCGGGATTGCCCACATAGATCAAAGCACTCCCTTCTTGTAAAGAATTCTTGCGTAAGCGACGGTCACAACCACACCCACGGGCACCATAATGCCCACCGTGCCTGCGTTGAGGAAGGGCACGAAGATGAACAATGCCAGCATGAGAATGACGGGGGCGATGGAAAGCTTTACGTTCTTGGAGATAAAGACCACCGCAAGACCGCCGAACAGCGCGGGCAGGATCATATCAAACGCGGGAACGAGAATGGGGGACTCCAGCACGGGAGTCAGCGGTACGATGCAAATGACACCCACAATGATAATCAGCGTGGTGACAATACTGGAAACCGCGATGGCGATGGTGGAAATGACCTCGCCCTCTTCGTCGCTTGCCTTAACGCCTGCGCGCTCCATAGCATCAATGGCGCAGGGCAGCTTGAGGTTAGAGATATTACCCGTGACAAAGGAAAGGTACGTGCCGCCTGCGCCCAGCATGGGGACGTAGGTGAAAATTTCCACGATACCGACCGCCCAGTACATCGGTGCGGTGGCAAACAGACCTGCAAGCAGCACCTTCCAATCAGGACCTGCGCCAAAGAGCAGGGACAGGGAGAGAGGGAAGCACAAAAGCGCGACTGCTACGATAATACCCCAGATGCGTCCGTCGCGGTGGACGCTTTCCATGTAAGAAAGATTTTTCTTCATTTTAAGCACCTCCAAGCCAAGCAGTAAAGGGAATTGCCGATGCCATGCCTGCAATCAGGCTGACGGGCAGGGCATAGTCGGTCAGCCAGCGGATCTTGGTCTTAGTGGCAAGAATGCCAAGTACAGCCATGACCGCTGCAGCCACCAGCATGACGCAAACGGGCACAAGACCCGAGGTGTCGCCCTTAAAGAGCAGACCCACGTCGCAGAATACGTAGCCGAGGAATGCCGAGATCATACCAAGGAACATGGCGTTATTAAAGATCTCGCCCCACTTTTTGTCCTTCATACCGATCTTGGACATGCCGCTCTGCAGCTTTTTGGTGACAAAGGGCACAAGAATCAAGCCTGCGGCAATACCGACGGTCATGACCCAAGTGATGGTAATAAAGATAGAGGGATCGGACACCAGCTCGCTCATGGTCTGACCTGCTGCCTCAATGGCGTTACCTGCAGCCACGGTCTCATAGGTGATGGAACCGATGACCGAAAGGCGCAGCCAGGGCAGAGCCAAGCCAAGGCTCTTGGAAAGTGCGACCACGCCCACCAAGATCGCCACAGCGGGCGCAATGGTGAAAATGGCGGCAGAGGAGATGATTTTGCCAAGAGTGCTCTTCTCAATGCCGAGCTGACGCGCGCGCTTCAGTGCGCGCACGAGAAAATAGATGGATTGTGCCAATACCAGCGCGATAATGGCACCCACTATTACGAATAGTATGGGATGATTGACGCTGAATTCCATAGCGGACCTCCTGAATGATATTGTGATTATTTTAACACATCTTTGCCGCTTTTGCAAGACATTTTGTCAAGATAAGGCAATATTTACCTTGAAAAAGCAATTTTGATGTGATATAATGAAAACAATGAATCGAATTCGGAGGCAATTATGCAGTATCAGAATCTTCCGCCCGTGCGTAAGGATGCGCGCGTAGAGCTTGCCCACTTTCCAAGCGCATTGTACGCAGCGGTATTCCGCCTTTGGGAGTGCGTGCCCGCTGAGCGTATCGCGTATGCGCTGGATTTGGATACAGGCTTGATCAATCAAGCGGCAGCCGAGATGGGGCTGCCCTCACAAAAGGTCAATCCCGATTGGATGACGCGCGGCTATATCACCGTGATCCGCAACGCCTGGCACGTGCTGCCGTATGAGAATTTGCTGCGACTTCTCGGCTGGAGCAAGGGGCAGTTGGCAAGCGTGCTCAAGGAGGACGACTTCTTTGGCGAAAAGCTGGGCGGCTACAAGCCCTATTGTGCACCCATTGAGACATGCGAGCTTGATGAGGGGCAAAAGGCACAGCTCTCCCGCATTCGTGCGCTGACAGAGCAGCACTTTGCAGGTCTTTTTGATGGTGCGCAGCCCTTTGACTTTTTTCATGCGCAAAAAAAGCAGACTGCGGCTGTCAAGGCAACCGACGATCTGCGCTTGATCTATTCCTATTGCGGACTTTATGCCACGGCACTTGACCGTGGTATTTCGCTTTCCTATCCCGATGCGCTGCTGGCATCCTATCGTGACATGGGCGTTAATGCCGTTTGGCTGCCTGCGCTGTTGTATCAGCTGGTGCCGTTTTCGTTTGACGAGAGCTATAGCAAGGGCTGGCAGGAGCGACAGGCACGCCTGCGCGAGCTGATCGAGCGTGCCGGGGCGTACGGTATCAAGGTATACCTGTACCTCAATGAGCCAAGGTGCATGCCGGGCGCATTCTTTGACGCACATCCCGAGCTGCTTGGCAGACGCGATGCCGATTACAGCGCGCTTTGCACGCAGCATCCTGCCGTGATGGCGTATCTGCGGAAGGCGGTACGCACGCTTTGCGAAAGTGCCCCCGGGCTTGGCGGCTTTTTCGCCATTACCTGCTCGGAAAATCTGACGCATTGTAAAAGCAAAATGACGGGGGAGGAGTGCCCCGTGTGCCGCGATATCCCGATTGAAAAATTGATTGCCGAGGTGCTCTCTGCCATCAGCGAGGAATCAAGAGCGGTTGATCCTACTATCCGTACC
>JAGBXH010000036.1 GCA_017629395.1 Clostridia bacterium
CTTGTCAAAGCCAAGTGCGGTCATCTCTGCGATCTGCTTCTGCGCTGCGGGAAGAATGGAAACGCCTGCGCCGCAGTCTACCTTCTTGACCACAGCCTCGATCTTATCCTGAATGCTACCGTCCAGCTCATAAGAGAAGGTGAAATCACCCTGCTCCTCCTCGCACAGTCTGACAACCTCGGTAGCAAGGGCAACACCGCCTTCGCCGCCCTTTGCCCAAACCTCGGAAAGCACCACGTTTACGCCAAGATCTTGGTACTTGCGGATGATCTCCTCAACCTCAGCGTCGGTATCGGTGGGGAAACGGTTGACAGCCACCACGCAAGGCAGCTTATATACGTTCTTGATGTTGGAAACGTGGCGAAGCAGGTTGGGAAGACCCTTACCAAGAGCCTCAAGATTCTCCGTACCCAGCTCGGTCTTTGCCAGACCGCCGTGCATCTTGAGTGCACGAATGGTGGCAACGACGACAACCGCATCGGGAGTCAAGCCCGCCATACGGCACTTGATATCCAGGAACTTCTCCGCACCCAGATCCGCGCCAAAGCCTGCCTCGGTAACGGTGTAGTCACCCAGCTTCATAGCCAGCTTGGTAGCCATGATGGAGTTACAGCCGTGCGCGATGTTTGCGAAAGGACCGCCATGCACCAGCGCGGGTGTGCCCTCTAAGGTCTGCACAAGGTTGGGCTTGATGGCATCCTTGAGCAGAGCCGCCATAGCACCGACAGCCTTGAGGTCGCCTGCGGTAACGGGCTTCTGATCATAGGTATATGCTACGATGATGCGGGAAAGTCTTTCCTTGAGATCCTCGATAGAGGAAGCCAGGCAGAAGACAGCCATGATCTCGGATGCTACGGTAATGTCGTAGCCGTCCTCTCTGGGCGTGCCGTTGACTCTGCCGCCAAGACCGTCCACAACGAAACGCAGCTGACGGTCGTTCATATCCACGCATCTCTTCCATGTGATGCGTCTGGGATCGATGTTCAGCGCATTGCCCTGATAGATGTGGTTGTCCAGCATTGCTGCCAGCAGATTGTTTGCAGCACCGATGGCGTGGAAGTCACCCGTAAAGTGCAGGTTGATATCCTCCATAGGTACGACCTGCGCCCAGCCGCCGCCTGCAGCACCGCCCTTGACACCGAACACGGGACCAAGAGAAGGCTCACGCAGCGCAACCATGACGTTTTTGCCGATCTTGCGCATACCGTCCGCCAGACCAATGGTGGTCGTGGTCTTGCCCTCACCTGCGGGGGTGGGGGTAATGGCGGTAACAAGGATCAGCTTGCCGTCCTTCTTCTGTGCAAAGCCGTTCATCAGCGCGGTGTAATCCACCTTTGCCTTATATCTGCCGTACTGCTCCAGGTATTCCTCGGGAATGCCTGCGGTCTTTGCAACCTCGGTAATGGGCTGCATTTTGACGCTCTGGGCAATTTCAATATCTGTCATCATATCGGTATTTCTCCTTGGAAATTAAACTTGCTTGTTGGAGGTCTTGACCACAACGTCGTGTGCGCCGCCCTCAACGATACTGGTAGAAGATACCAGCGTCAGCTTTGCCTTTTGCTGCAGTTCGGGAATGGTCAGCGCACCGCAGTTGCACATGGTGGACTTGACCTTGTACAAGGTGGTCTGTACGTTATCGGACAGCTTGCCTGCGTAAGGCACGTAAGAATCAACGCCCTCTTCAAAGGACAGCTTGGTTGCGCCGCCCAGATCATATCTCTGCCAGTTACGCGCACGGTTAGAGCCCTCGCCCCAATACTCCTTCATGAGCGTGCCGCCCACGTTGACCTTTGCGCTGGGGGATTCCTCAAATCTTGCAAAGTATCTGCCAAGCATCACGAAATCCGCGCCCATAGCAAGAGCGAGCGTAATGTGGTGGTCGTGTACGATACCGCCGTCCGAGCAAACGGGTACGTAAATACCGGTTTCTTCAAAATACTCGTCACGCGCCTTGCAAACCTCGATCAGCGCAGTTGCCTGACCGCGACCGATGCCCTTGGTCTCTCTTGTGATACAGATCGAGCCGCCGCCGATGCCAACCTTGATAAAGTCCGCACCGCAATCGGCAAGGAAGCGGAAGCCCTCACGGTCAACCACGTTACCTGCACCGACCTTGACGCTCTCACCGTAGTTCTCACGGATCCATGCAATGGTCTGCTGCTGCCAAGCGGAGAAGCCCTCGGAGGAGTCAATGCACAGCACGTCAGCACCTGCCTCGACCAGCGCGGGAACTCTTTGTGCGTAGTCACGGGTATTGATACCTGCGCCTACCACGTATCTCTTCTGTGCATCCAGCAGCTCGTTCGGGTTCTGCTTGTGGGTATCGTAGTCCTTGCGGAATACGAATGCAACGAGCTTGCCGTCCTTATCCACGATGGGCAAAGAGTTGAGCTTGTGATCCCAGATGATATCGTTTGCAGCCTTGAGCGTCGTGCCCTCGGGAGCGGTGATCAGCTTTGCAAGAGGAGTCATGAACTCCTCAACCTTGAGATCGGGGGACATACGGCTGACGCGGTAATCTCTGCCGGTGACGATGCCCAGCAGCTTACCGGTATTTGTGCCGTCGTCGGTAACGGCAACGGTGGAGTGACCGGTCTTTTCCTTGAGAGCTAACACGTCTGCAAGGGTCTGATCGGGACGGATGTTGGAGTCGCTGCGGACAAAGCCTGCCTTGTGACCCTTGACGCGGGCAACCATAGCTGCCTCGTTTTCAATGGTCTGCGCGCCGTAAATGAAGGACACACCGCCCTCCTTTGCAAGAGCTACCGCCAGCTTATCGCCGGAGACAGACTGCATGATTGCGGAAACCATGGGGATGTTCATGGCGATAGCAGGCTGCTCACCCTTTCTGTAGCGCACCAAGGGGGTGCGCAGAGAAACGTTGGTGGGAATGCAATCGGGTCCCGAATAACCGGGAACTAACAAATATTCATTAAAAGTATGAGATGCTTCGGGATAAAAGTATGCCATAATCTATCTACCTCCTTAAATTAACCCTTGAAATACTTGACTGCGCTTGCGAACATGCCGATGTCAAAGCTGCCGGGGACGTTTTTGTAAAGCCCTGCACCGATACGCTCGGAGTGGCCCATCTTACCGAACACGCGTCCATCGGGAGAGGTGATGCCCTCAATTGCAAAGACGGAGTTGTTGGGATTGCAGCGTACGTCTGCGGTGACGTTGCCCTGCTCGTCCACGTACTGGGTTGCGACCTGACCGTTGGCAGCCAGCTGTGCAGCCAGCTCGGGGGAGCAAAGGAATCTGCCTTCACCGTGCGAGATGGGGACGTTGACCACGTCACCGACCTTGACGTTCTGCAGCCAAGGCGACAGATTCGAGCAGATACGGGTGCGCACGATTCTGGACTGGTGACGTCCGATGGTGTTGTAGGTCAGCGTGGGGCAATTTTCATCGGTGTCGATGATCTTACCGTAGGGCACAAGACCCAGCTTGACCAATGCCTGGAAGCCGTTGCAGATACCTGCCATCAAGCCGTCGCGGTTGTCAAGCAGATCGCTGACCTGCTCCTTGATTTGCGCGTTGCGGAAGAAGGAGGTGATGAACTTGCCCGAGCCGTCGGGCTCGTCACCGCCCGAGAAGCCGCCGGGCACAAAGATGATCTGAGATTCGCGGCAAAGCTTTGCAAACTCCTCGACCGAGCGGGCAATGCCCTCGCCCGTCAGGTTGTTGATGACAAAGATCTTTGCCTTAGCGCCTGCATCCGAGAACGCCTTTGCGCTGTCGTATTCACAGTTTGTACCGGGGAATACGGGAATAATCACCTGAGGCTGTGCCGTCAGAATAGCAGGAGCCTTGGTCTTGCAGCCCTCGGTGTACGCAACGGTGGGAAGTGCACCGTGCTTGTGCTCGATATTGCAGGAGTAAACGCCCTCCAGCTTGTTTTCATAGGTTTGGAGCAATGCGTTCAGGCAAACGGCATTGTCACCATAGGTGATCTTTGCCTCTGCCTTGGTGTAGCCCAGCAGCGCGCCGTCAATGTCTGCGCCCTCGGCAAGCTCCAGCACGAACGCACCGTAATTGTAGCCAACGATGGTTTCAAGAGAAACGCTCTGATCAAACGCAAAGCCGATGCCGTTACCCATGCTCATCTTGAGCACGCCCTCGGCAACGCCGCCCAAGGTAGGCGTCCAAGCTGCGAGC
>JAGBXH010000279.1 GCA_017629395.1 Clostridia bacterium
CATGTCGGCAACAAGCGGAATATCGCCGGTGTCGGGCACCTCGGGGAACTTGGTGCCGAAGATGGTGTTGTTATAGCATACGTGCACGTAAGCCGCATCGGGGCGGATGTCGTCCTTGGTGAATGCGGGAATATAGGAGAAGGTGTCTGCCTTGGAGGATGCGATGCACTTGGCGTCAAAGCCCATGCGCAGAGCCTCTTTATAAGCCTTTTCGGAGAACTGACCGGAAACAACGTAGTCTGCCTTCTTGGTCGTTCCTATGAGATTGAGCGGAACGGATGCGAACTGCGTGGACGCGCCGCCCTGCAAAAACAGAACCTTATAATTATCGGGGATCTGCATCAGCGCGCGCAGATCAGCCTCAGCCTTTGCAATGATCGCCATATAGTCAGCAGAGCGATGGCTCATTTCCATGACGGACATACCGCTCTCACCGTAAGAGAGCAGCTCTGCCTGTGCTTTTTCCAGCACGGGAAGGGGCAGCATGGAAGGGCCTGCGGAAAAATTATAAACTCTGTTCATAGTGGTATACCTCCGGGTAATAACAAGATACTGTCATTGTAGCACCTTGTGAAACTTTTGTCAATAGGGAACAGTAAAAAAATCAAGATTGTATGTAAGAAAATTGCAAAAAAATAAAATCTCCCCAAAATATCGGGGAGATTTTTTGAAAATATGCAAGAAATGCGCTTCCGCTCCGTCATTTTTCTTCCTTGACGCAGATCAGCTCCTGCGCGTAGGGCAGGGATAAGATCCAGTCGCACAGCACGTGCCACTCTGCAAGCTTGTGGTTGCGGCGTGCGTAGTACATGTTGATCAGATTTTCGTAATTGAGTGTGACCGTGCGCATCTGATTATACGAGGAGGGCAGGGTCTGGATCATGTTGTGCCATGCCTGCTTATCATTTTTGTCCGCAAGGAATTTCTGACGCTCGGATTCCAGGTACGCAATGACCGTGTCGAGGAGCGCAAGTCCGCCCTCGTCCATGCGGTCGCAGGAAAAGTCATCACGGGAAAATTCCTTGGCGTGGATCTTGTGCATGGTGGAGGTGGAATTGGCGGTGGTGCCCACCTTGTAGGTATCAAATTCCTTCCACCAGTAAAGAGGAGCGGTAATATCCACTGTCACAAAGATCTGGCGCAGGAATTTGCGGTGGTCGCTGCCTGCGTGTGCAAGTCTTTTGGCAAGGTCAAGGTCGTTGGGGCCGAGCACGTAGCTGCCATTTTCGTCATAGTAGCTGTCCATTCTGCTCCAGGAGTTCATGGGATTGCGCGCGCCGCGAATTGCGCCCTCAAGGTTCATTACCGCACTTCTTTGTGTTGTCAGCATATATGTAAAGCTCCTTTCAAGTCGTCTTTTGAAGTATTATAGCATGAAAATGGTTGTAAGTCAAGTGCATCAGCGTCTGCGCGTATATTTTCCGCGCTTGGGACGCAGGGAGACACCCGAATATACGTACAGGAAGTAAGCACCAATCAGTATAGTGGCACACACGGCACTTGCCGCAAAGGCGCGGCTTACGACGTAATCCGATAAGAGGGAAATGCCGTGCAGAATGGGATTGCGCCCGTGATCCTCCAAGATCACCGCAGTCGCGCTGCCAAGCGGAACGTCCCCATAATAGACCGTGATCACGCCTACCTCCTGCCCCGCCTTGACAGGGGCTTGCAGCGAGGTCTGACTTAAGTGACAGCGTACGGTCAGGTTCTCGTCCGAGGCGTCTCGCGGCAGATAGACTGTCAGGGCGTCCTTGGTGCAAACGTCGATCTCCAACCCAAAAAGACCGGTGTTTTCCACGGGAATTTTGATCGTTGCCTGTCCTGCCTCCAGTACTTGGCGCGTGGCAAAGGAATTGCACGCCCATTTGACAAGGTCGTTGGTGATCTTATAGGAATAAATGAAATTTTCGTCCTCATCCGCACCCATGACCAAGCAAAGGTAGCGGTCGCCCTCGCGTTCTGCCAGCGTGACGGTGCACCAGCCGCCCTCGTCGGTGCTGCCTGCGTTCATGCCCTTGCAGCTTGCGTTGAAATAGCCGATGCCGTAGTAGGTGGAAACAAGACTGTTGCGGTTGTGCAGCGTGCGCTCGGGGGAGAGATTGGTGGAGGGCATGAGGTATTTCACAGCGGAGGTCACCTGCATGAAAAGCTCGTTTTGGCTTGCTGCAAGTGCGAACCTTGCAGTTTCCGCTGCCGTAGTAACCATGGCGGCGTCGTGCAAGCCCGTGGGATTGGTGTATACGGTTTGTACAGCACCCAACGAAGCAGCCAGCGCGTTCATCTCTGCCACAAACGCCTCGGTGCTGCCGCAGAGTGCGTGTGCCAGGACGCAGATTGCATCGTTATAGCCGCCGCAAAAGCTTGCATACAGCATGTCCTTGACGGTGACTGCTTCACCCGCCTTCAGGTTCATCACTCTGCCGTCCGCACCCGCAAGCATTGCCTCGGTAATATAAATGCGCTCATCCAGCCGTTCGTCGGAGAGTCGGCAGGCAAGCAAGCCTGACATGATTTTGACAGTAGATGCGGGAAAGCACACAGTATCCACGTTTTTGGTCACCATTTCCGTGCCGCTTTCCAGATGATACACGTAAACCGACGCGGCACGCGAGATATCGGGCGGGGGCACAAGCGCAATGACGTCCGACACCGCCGCTTGCGCGGGGAATGTGGCACACAGCACCAAAAGAGCGCAGAAAAAGAGGAGTATGGCTTTTTTCATATCAGTCAACTCCTCTCTTGTGATCATTCTACGTAAAATTTTCAAAATAGGCGCGTGCACGCTGCGCGTCGCTTGCGATGGCAGCGCGGAGCGCGTCTGCGCTTTCAAATTTGCGCTCGGGGCGCAGATAGGTATAAAAGGCGGTGCAAAGCACCTTGCCGTACAGGTCACCCGTATAATCAAATAAATGGGTCTCACAGTTGACGCGTGCCTGCTTGCCGTCCACCGTGGGGCGCAGACCGACGTTGGCAACGCCGTTGTAGGTCTTGCCGTCTACCGTGCAGCGCACGGCGTACACACCGTACGCAGGTATGACGCTGCGCGCGGGAAAATACTGGTTAGCGGTGGGGAAGCCCCAATGCGAGCCGAGATGCTTGCCGTGGTATACTTTGGCGCAAAGCGTCCAGGGTCTGCCCAGCATTTGCGCGGCACGCTCTGCGTTTCCGTTTCCAAGTGCGGCACGAATGGCACTTGACGAAATGCGCTGACCGTCCGGCAAAGCCTGCGGAGGCACGACCACGGTGCGCTCCTGCCCAAAATGCTGCAGCAGTGTCCCTGCATTGCCTGCGGCTTTTTTGCCAAAGCGGAAATCGTCACCGCATACCACGCCCACACAGCCCCGACTCTCCAGATAGCAGAGAAATTGCTCTGCACTCATCTCGCGCATGGTGGGGAAGGGGGCAACGATGGCAAGCTGTGCGCCCGCGTCAAAAAGCAGCGAAATGCGGCGGTGCGTGCTTGCCAGATGCGGCGGTGCGTTTTCAAATAAGTAATCCCCCGAGGGGCGCGTAAAGCAAAACGCACCCGGCACCGCGCCCAGCTTGTGAGCAAGATCGACAGCGGCATGCACCAGCATGGCGTGTGCCTTGTGTACACCGTCAAAGTTGCCAAGACACAGCACGCAGGGCACGGTGTCCGTCATGGGGCGAAACCGGTTGTCTATGCGAACGTCGCGCATCTTATGCGTCCGGATATCTGTCAAGCAGCTCGGCAAGCAGATCCGCGCGGTCGACAGAGCAGATCAGCGCGCGTGCGCCGTCCACGTCGGAAATATAGGCAGGATCACCCGTCAGCAAATAATCGCGCAGCTGACGCTGAGCATTATAGCCGTTTGCCTGCAGAGTGCCGTATACCTTGTTCAAAATCTGTTTTGCGTTCATATCGGTTCTCCTTTTGAGAGTTTTATACTTAGGTTTATTATAACGGATTTTCTGTAAAAATGCAAGAGCTTTTGTGCGCATAATTGTGAAAAAACCGAAACATTTATGCCCTTGATCAAAAGTGCGTCCAAAATGAATTGACAATGCACTAAAACTGTGATACAATAAAAACACAGACCCTATTACAAACTACAGATTAAGGAGAGATCATCATGAAAAAGTCGATTTTATGGATTGTGCTGATGCTTGTACTGACAATGAGTGTCGTTGCTTGCAATACGGGCGATGACACGGGCGAGCCCCCTGTATCGACCGATGCTGCCACCGAAGCTCCCACCGAGGCGGCAACCGAGCAGCCTACCGAGGCACCCACGACCGAAGAACCCACCACCGAAGCTCCTTCGGCAGCGCCCACGACTGAGGCTGCAACGGAAGAGCCTACCGAAGCTCCCACCACCGAAGAGCCTACGACCGAAGCACCCGCTGCGCCCGTTGAGCCTACCGCGTACTATTCCGCAGAAGCGCTTGCTGCTCTGACCCCTGCCAATGCAACCTCTGCGCTGGTGGACGGCTACGCGCACTTCCTGACCGGTACTTCCGACACCATGACCAACCCCTCCATCACTCTGACGGCAGAGGGTGAGGGATACTCCGATATCATCGTCATCAAGTACCGCACCAACTGCGGCACTTACGGCTCTAACTTCTGGGGCACGCTGCTGCTCAACGGCACCGAGGAATTCAACGGCAACCGCAGAGACAGCGATAACTGGTTCTACTATGCAACCGACGGCTCCTGGAACGTGCTGATCATGGATATGAGAAAGAACAAGCAGGGCTCCTCCGGTATGCCCGATACCGACGTCACCGGCGGCGCTGCCATTACCTCTGTTGTGTACAATTTCTTTGATTACACGGGCAACGACGGCAAGCTTGCAACTGCGGACGGCGGCGAGGAGTACATCGATATTGCGTATATCGCGTTCTTCAACACCAAGGCAGACGCTGCAGCATCCTGCGAATAATTGCATACTTTTGAATGTGAAAAACCACGGCGCTGCCGTGGTTTTTCTTTTGCAATTATTGGGTGAGAGCAATATCGCAAAGCGATACGCCCGCGTCGCACAGGAATATGCCCGCATTGCCGTTAGCTGCATCGATCCTGACGCTGCCGTACAGTGAGCCGTCGATCCAGATATTGACCGTATCCGCGCTAACCTCCAACGAAAACAGGTGAAAATCGTTTGACGTAAAGAAGAAATTGGGTCTTGCGTAAAGCTCGGTTTCCTTGCCGTCCGTTACGTCTACAAGGCGCAACAGATTCTGTGCATGGCAAACGCGCAGCTCGCGGTAACCGTTTTCACGGATAGCAAAGCGAATGCCGTAGCCGCGCTGTGCGGAGCTTTGCTCTGCGTGCTCAAGGCGTATGCCGCAGCCAAGCGTCAGCGTTTGATAGGTCTGCTTGGTTTGCAGCAGCAAGTCCCCAAGTCCGCGCGCCTGCAAGTAGACCTTGCCGTCCTCG
>JAGBXH010000280.1 GCA_017629395.1 Clostridia bacterium
GGCTGGATCAACAACATTTACGATATCGTAAACCGTTCCGGCGTACAGATGCTGATCTTCCTGTCCGCGCTGCAGTCCATTTCTCCCGCTATTTACGAGGCGTGCCGTATTGACGGTGCAACCGCGTGGGAGACCTTCTGGAAGATTACCTTCCCCATGATCAGCCCCATGATCCTTGTAAACGGTATCTACACCATCGTTGACGCGTTCACCACGCAGTCCAACTCGGTTATGTCGTTTATCAAGTCGGTCAAGAGCTCGGCAGCAGACGGCGACGTTATCGCTTCTGCAATGTCCTGGATGTACTTCCTGATCGTCATTGCAATCCTTGCTTTGGTTGCTTTGATCTTCTCGTCGTACGTATTCTATCAAAGAAGAGATTAAGGAGGTGAGGATTGAATGAATGCACAAAACTTGCAAGATAAGCCCAAGGTCTTAAAAGAAAGCAAGAACAGAATCAAGGTTGACTTTGAAAGAACCGATGCTAAGACTCGATTCAAGGAAAAGTACATCAGCATGTTCTTCCTCACTAAGGTAGTCTGGTTCGTATTCAGACTGGTACTGCTCGTAGGTATTTCTTACGTAGTTCTGTTCCCGTTCTTCACCAAGATCGCAGGCTCCTTCATGGCTCCCGAGGATTTCGTTGACGTTACCGTACGTCTGATTCCCAAAAACTGGACGCTGGATATTTACAAGGGCGTTCTTACAGAGCTGAACTACTGGGAAGCATTTGGCAACACGCTGCTGCTGTCCGGTGCATGCGCACTGCTGCAGACCTTTGTCTGTGCAACTATTGGTTATGGCTTTGCAAAGTATAAGTTCAAGGCAAACGGCATCATCTTCCTTTTGGTAATGCTGACCATGATCGTGCCTCACCCCACGCTTGAGCTGTCCATGTTCATGAAGTTCCGTTATTTCGACCTGTTCGGAATTCTGTCCTTCTTCAGCGGCGGTGCGTCGGTAGGCATTGAAGCGATCGACAACATCCTGGGTATGATCAAAATCCTGCCTTGGCCCAACGGTATCAACCTTTGTAACACCTACTGGCCTTTGCTGATTTTGTCGGCAACGGGTCTGGCGTTCAAGAACGGTCTGTACATCTTCATGCTCAGACAGTTCTTCCGCGGTATTCCGGACTCTTTGGAAGAATCCGCATACATTGACGGCGCGAGCAACTTCAGAACCTTCATTCAGATCGTTCTGCCCATGTCCGTGCCTATGCTGATCACGGTATTCCTGTTCTCGTTCTGCTGGCAGTGGACCGACAACTTCTACACGGAGCTGTTCTTCACGACCACCAAGACGGTACTGATGCCTGACATCATTGATATTCCCAAGTCGCTCAAGACCGACTATGCAGGCCAGAGCCTGTATTACGCAGCGATCAGAAATACCTGCGGTCTTTGCATTATTGCACCGCTGGTCATTCTGTACCTGTTCGGACAGAGATATCTTGTTGAAGGTATCGAGCGTTCGGGTCTGACCGCAGAATAATCACAATGAAAAAGGGGCTGTCGCGAAAGCGACAGCCCTTGTTGTTTTGCAACACCATACGGTTGACAACGTTTGAAAGTTTTCGCCCGCCTTTTTCAAAAGGCGGCTGGTTCCAAGGGCAGCGCCCTTGGTCGCCTCCGCAGAGGCGAAATTTTCTCCAACGGCATTTCTTTGGTTCTTTCTTTGTGCCTACTTGCTCAAAGAAAGAACGGAATGAAATAGGATATGTAACATTGAGAAAATTCTCTCCGTTCTTTTTTGACGGAGTAGCCGCAAAAAAGAACCAAAAAAACGGCGTTAAAGAAGTTTCGCGCCTGCGGGCGCGACCAAGGGCTGCGCGCCCTTGGATGGGCGGTCGCTTTTTGCAAAAAGCGACGCAAAAACTCTCAAAATAGGTTAGCCAAGGGGGGCGGTTGTGCAAGACGTGAGAAAAGCCCCTCGGACAACGTCCGAGGGGCTTGTGTTATTAAATTACTTCAACTGGCTTGCCAGAGTCGCTTCTGCAGCTGCAAGTGCGTCTGCAATCTTGTTTGCATCGTTGCCGCCTGCCATTGCGTTGTCGGGACGTCCGCCGCCCTTACCGCCGGTCACTGCTGCAACTGCGCCAACCAGCTTGCCTGCGTGTGCGCCTGCTGCAACTGCATCCTTGCCTGCAACAGAGATAAAGTTGAGCTTGCCGCCTGCATTGACTGCCAATACTGCAACCACGTCAGCGTGGTCTGCCTTGATCTGGTCTGCCAGTGCGCGTGCTGCGTCAATCTGCATGCCGTCAAGGTGTGCCGCAATCAGCTTCACGCTGCCAACTGCCTTTGCGCTGCCAAGCAGGGAATCCAGCTTGGAGCCTGCGATCTTTGCATTCAGAGATTCAATCTCCTTCTTTGCAGCCGCCAGCTCACCGTGCAGCTGTGCAACTCTCTTTGCGCTGTCTGCAGGATTCTGTACCTTGAGCTCCTTGGCAACGCCAAGGATCATAGCATCCTTTTGAGCCATCAGCTCCAGCACGCCAAAGCCGGTGGTTGCTTCAATTCTGCGTACGCCCGCAGCAACGGAGGACTCGGAAATGATCTTGAACAGACCGATCTTGCCGGTGTTATCGCAGTGGGTACCACCGCAAAGCTCGGTGGAGAAATCACCCATCTTGACCATACGAACGATCTTGCCGTACTTTTCGCCAAACAGAGCCATAGCACCTGCAGCGCGTGCGGTGTCGATATCGGTTTCAACGCTCTCAATCGCGTTGGCTTCCAGAATATGCAGGTTAACCAGAGTTTCAACCTTGCGGATCTCTTCCTCGGTCATAGCGGCAAAGTGAGAGAAGTCGAAGCGGCAACGGGACTCGTCCACGTAGGAGCCTGCCTGCTCAACGTGCGTGCCAAGCACTACGCGCAGAGCTGCCTGCAAGAGGTGGCAAGCGGAGTGGTTGCGCTTGATGGCATCGCGGCGCATGTCCGCAATGTCAGCGGTGACAACGTCACCAACGCTGAGCACGCCCTCGCTGACGGTGCAGAGGTGCAGGTAAATGCCGTCGGTCTTCTTGGTGTCGGTGACGCTGAGCAGTACGCCATCCTTGTAGATGGTACCAACGTCGCCAACCTGACCGCCGCCCTCGCCGTAGAAGGTGGTCTTATCGAGGATGACGGTGCAGTCGCCCTCGGAAACGGTGTCAACAAGGTTGTCCTCGGCAAGGATTGCAATGACCTTTGCCTCGGTTCTGTACTGAGTGTAGCCTACGAACTCGGTCTTGGGCATGTCACCCAGCGCGGACTTGGAGGCATCGCTCCAGCCGCTGATGTTGCCGCGCGCTGCGCGTGCGCGAGTCTTCTGATCGTTCATCAGAGCCTTGAAGGTGTCCTCATCGATCTTAAGTCCGGATTCTGCAACGATCTCGCGGGTCAGGTCGATGGGGAAGCCGAAGGTGTCGTACAGCTTGAATACCTCTTCGCCCGAAATGGTGTCAGCGTTCTGCGCAATCGCACCGCGCAACAGGTCGGAGAGGATGGAAAGGCCTGCATCGATGGTTGCGTCAAAACGCTTTTCCTCGATGGAGAGGACCTTGAGAATGTAGTCGTGCTTGGTGGTCAGCTCGGGGTAAGCACCGCAGTTTTCTTCCATTGCCACAACGCAAAGCTCGGTAAGGAAGGGGCGGTTGATGCCCAGCAGCTTACCGTGACGGCAAGCGCGACGAATGATACGGCGCAGCACGTAGCCGCGACCCTCGTTGGAGGGGATAACGCCGTCGCAGATCATGAACATAGCGCTCTTGATGTGGTCGGTGCAAACGCGGATAGAGATATCGTCCTTTGCATCTGCTCCGTAGGTCTTGCCTGCGATGGTGCAAACGGTATCCAGAATGCGGCGGTTGGTGTCAACGAGGAACATGTTGTCCGCACCCTGCATGACGCAAGCCAGACGCTCCAGACCCATACCGGTATCAATGTTCTTGGACTTGAGCTCGGTGTAGTTGCCGTGACCGTCGTTGTCAAACTGGGAGAATACGTTGTTCCAGATCTCCATGAAGCGGTCGCAATCGCAGCCGGGACGGCAGTTGGGATCGCCGCAGCCGTGCTCGATACCACGGTCAAAGTAGATCTCGGAGCAGGGGCCGCAGGGACCGGAGCCGTGCTCCCAGAAGTTGTCAGCCTTGCCAAGGCGGGTAATGCGCTCAGCAGGAACGCCGATGACCTTGTTCCAAAGCTCGTAAGCTTCCTCGTCCTTCTCGTAAACGGAGGGCCACAGCAGCTCTTCGGGAATATCCAGCCATTCGGGGGAGGTCAAAAACTCCCAAGCCCACGGAATTGCTTCGTTCTTGAAGTAGTCGCCAAAGGAGAAGTTGCCCAGCATTTCAAAGAAAGTGCCGTGACGAGCGGTATGACCAACGCGCTCCAGGTCAGGGGTACGAATGCACTTCTGGCAGGTGGTCACGCGGTTGCGGGGAGGAATTTCCTCGCCGGTGAAGAACTTTTTCATAGGAGCCATACCCGAGTTGATCAGGAGCAGGGATTTGTCGTTAATGGGAACGAGGGGGTAAGAGGGGAGGCGGAGGTGACCCTTGGATTCAAAGAAAGCAAGGTACTTCTCGCGCAGTTCGTTTAAGGATGTCCATTGCATAGTGTAAAAATTCCTTTCGGGATGAAATCATATTATCAACTATTTATTATAGCATGAGGAAAATGCAAATGTCAAGAGGGGAGCGCAAGATTATGGTGTCACGATCGAAAGTTTTCGCCCGCCACCACACGGACGACCCTTGATGAAAAGTTTTGGTCGAGCTTTTTCAAAAGCTCGCAGGGTCTTGGGGCAGAGCCCCAAGTCGCCTCCGCAGAGGCGAAACTTCTTCAACGCTGTTTTTGGTTCTTTTTGCAGCTCCTTGCTCAAAAAGAACGGAGAGAATTTTCTCAATGTAAAAAGCGAACATAATTCCCCATGAAAGAGCGTCCGCGCGGTGAACCTCATCCACCACTTCGTGGTCCCCCTTCTCCAGCGGAGAAGGCTATTTGTAAGTTGCGGTCGGAAAGGTTATACCCGAGCGCAAGAGCGGGCGGATATGCAAATCCGCCCCTACGGATGTTTGTTTGAGCAGGGCTGGCGATTCGTGAATCGCCCCTACAGAAGCTCGTTTTTTACATTGAGAAAATTCTCTCCATTCTTTTTTGACGGAGCAGCCGCAAAAAAGAACCAAAAAACGGCGTGTAGGAATTTTCGCCTCTGCGGAGGCGACGAGGGCTGCGCGCCCTCGACTGCGGTCGCTTTTTGAAAAAAGCGACGCAAAAACTTTTCATCGTGACAGCGCGTGTCCGTGTGGTGACGGTTGCCCAAGACATGAAAAGCCGCGGCGTGCCGCGGCTTTTCTACGTAATTTACTTGTTTAGACACATTTATGACTTTCGTGCAATGCTGCGCCGATGACTGTGCCGAACTGTGCGTTTTCGGGAATGATGAAGTTGACACCAAACTGATCCAGCCCCTCAAAGGTCTTGCGGATGGGGGCAATGGTTGACAGATTGCCCGTCAGCACCACGTCCTTGACACCGCAGCCACGGGCTGCAAATACCGCCACCATGGCGATGGTTTCTGCTACCATGTTGGCAACGCCCAGCGCAATGTCCTCGGGCGTTGCAATGTCGCTGACCTTACCGAAGTTTGCAACGGTCAGATTGTCCTTCATGTTCTCGTACGTGCGGTTCTTGGAAATATCGCTGATGCGCAAATCCACCTTGGAAATGTCACCCTCGGCGCACAGCTTTTCAATGTGCTCCACCGTGCCAACGCCCGTCAGCTTTTGCGTCAAGCCCAGCAGCGTGCCGCCGCCAACGCCCGTGCCGCCCAAATATTTGATTTCGGTCATATCTCCCACCTTTTTGGAGTGAATGAGTGCCGTGCCCGTGCCCATGCTGACCACGATCGCCTCGTCGAGTCCCGAAAGGTACAAGCCGCCTAAGCCGATGCATTCAAACTCGGACACGTTGTTGCAGGGCAGGGTGTAGATGGGTTGGGAACGGAAGGAGGAGCCGCCGCCCGTCATCATGACCTTGTCAATATCGGTCAGAGCAAGCTCATTTTCCATGGTAAAGCGTCCAAACGCGCCGTATATCGAGGTAATGGGGTCGGTTGCCTGCACGAACAGCGGCGCAATCAGCGTTTCCTCACCGTTCTCGCCGCGGCGAAAGCCCACGATCTTGGTGGTCGAGCCGCCCACGTCAATGCCTACAACGACCTTATTTTGTGTTTTTGTTTGTTGCATGATGAAAAATCCTTTCCGTCACGTGCAATTTGTGTTTATTACAGTATAGCATCATCTTGCAAAAAAATCAAGTATATGTTATAATATATTGAAAAATCACTTCAACGACTTTCTAAGGAGCACAAAATGAACGATCAAAAGCACATCCTTTGCAATAAAAAGCTGTTCGTCTTTGATATGGACGGCACGATTTACCTTGGTAACAGGGTATTTGACTTTGCCATTCGCTTTATTGACCACCTTCGCAAGAACGGCTACCGCGTGCTGTTCTTTACCAATAACGCCTCGCATACCACCGAGTTTTATATGAGCAAGCTCTCGCGTCTGGGCTTTTCGCCGCGAGAGGACGAGATCATGACCTCGGGCGACGTGACGGTGGAATTTTTGAAGCGTCACCGCGCGGGCAAGAGCGTCTACCTTGTGGGCACGCCCGAGCTGGTAGACCACTTCTGCGCCTCGGGCATCCCCATGCTGACGGGCAAGGAAGCCGCTGCGGATATCGTGGTGACCAGCTTTGAC
>JAGBXH010000037.1 GCA_017629395.1 Clostridia bacterium
AGGCGCGCGCGTCAAGGTATGAAAAGATCCCCACCGCGCTGTGCGGCACGGTGGTTTTGGAGAAAAAAGAAGATTTTCGTATGTTTTTGCCGGACTCTCTGCCCGAGCAATTTACGGCTGCACAGTATGCAAAGGCTTCGGGACAGCGGGGCAGGAATGCATATTACGCGCTGCATATGCTCACGGGCGCGGGACTCTTGACCGAAGGCGAAAAGATTGGACGCGCACAGAGCTGGGTGCGCAAATAAAATCGATGAAAAGTTTTTGATCGACCTTTTTTCAAAAAGGTCGCGGGGGCTTGGGGCGGAGTCCCAAGTCGCTCGTTGCGACGAGCGACCAAGGGCGCTGCCCTTGGAGCCCGGTCGCTTTTTGAAAAAAGCGATGTAAAAACTTTCATCCGTTGCAACCGTATGGTGGCGGGCGACGCAAAAACTTTCGTCCTATGTGACCGAAAACCGCTCTAACAGTTGACAAACCGCTTGACTTTTGCTATAATATAAAGATGAATCAAAACACAAAGAAAGGAGAGGTGCTATGATTGCAAAGCCATTGACGCCCTGCGTGCCCACGCGCTTTTACGGCTGGTGTCCCGACGGACGCTATTCGCTGTCTGCTTCCTTACAGAATCTGCACGATTGCGGTTTTACCGCTGCTGACGTATCGCTTGAAAATATCAGCCTGCTTGATGACGCCTGGCAGAGCGTGCTGTATGCCGCTGCATCGCGTGCCAAGGCTCTCGGGATTGCCTTGCCCGTGTGCCACCTGCCTTTCTATATGCCTTCTCCCGACGATAAGGTTGCCATGAAGCGCTTTGCGCAAGAGCAATCTCGCGGCATTGAGGCTGCGGCGCTGATGGGTATTCCGCTTGCGGTCATTCACCCTGTGGCCCGTCATTCCTCTCGCACCTCTAAGCAGGATTGGTTCGCGGAGAATATCGCGTATCTCACGCCTCTTTGCGAAAAAGCCAAGAAGCTGGGCGTGACGCTTGCCGTGGAGAATATGGCAAGCACCAAGGAAAGCGAGCATGATCACCTGTACGGCTGTCGCGCTGTGGAGATCGTGGCAATCGCCAAAAAGCTCGGCATCAAAACCTGTTGGGATACCGGTCACGCGCACACCGCAGGACTTGCGCAATCCCATGAGATCGAGCTGCTGGGCAACACGCTGGCACTTGTGCACCTGCACGACAACGACGGCTCGGACGCACACCTTGTGCCCTTGACGGGGCAGATCGATTGGGCGGACGTTGCCCGGGGACTTTCCGCCGTCGGCTACGAGGGCGTGCTTGATTTTGAAACCAAAACCTCGCATCTTTGCATGTATGATAATGCGCGCGAACAGCTGGCAGCCGACACGCTTGGTGCTGCGCGTACACTTGTGCGCATGCTGCAAACTAACAAATAAGGATGGATCTACACTATGATTTTATATAACTCCCTTTCCCATAAAAGAGAAGAATTCGTACCCCACGAGCCCGGCAAGGTCAGCATCTATACCTGCGGACCTACCGTCTATCACTATGCGCACATCGGTAATCTGCGTACCTATATCATGGAGGACGTGCTGGAGAAGTATCTGCGCTATACGGGCTATGACGTAACGCGCGTCATGAACATCACCGACGTCGGACACCTGACAAGTGACGCCGACGAGGGCGAGGATAAAATGCTCAAGGGCGCAAAGCGCGAGCATAAAACCGTCATGGAGATCGCACAATACTATACCGATGCGTTTTTTGCGGATTGCAAAAAGCTGAATATCAAAACGCCCGATATCGTACAGCCCGCAACCGGCTGTATCAAGGAGTTTATTGACCTTGTGCAGGGACTTCTGGATAAGGAATACGCGTATGAGGCGGGCGGCAACATCTATTTTGATACCGCAAAGCTGGATAAATACTACGTGTTCAACGATTTCTCGGAGGAGGATCTTGCCGAGGGCGTGCGCGAGGGCGTAGAGAAGGACGAGAACAAGAGAAACAAGGCTGACTTTGTGCTTTGGTTCACCAAGTCCAAGTTTGACGATCAGGAGCTCAAGTGGGAGTCTCCTTGGGGCGTAGGTTACCCCGGTTGGCACATTGAGTGCTCGGGTATTTCCATGAAGTACCTTGGCGAGTACCTTGACATTCACTGCGGCGGTATCGACAACGCATTCCCCCACCATACCAACGAGATCGCGCAAAGCGAGGCATACGTGGGGCATAAGTGGTGCAATTACTGGTTCCACGTGCTGCACCTCAATACCGACAGCGGCAAGATGAGCAAGTCCTCGGGCGAATTTTTGACTGTTTCTCTCTTGGAGAATAAGGGCTACGATCCGCTGGCGTACAGATTCTTCTGCCTGCAGTCGCACTACCGCAAGTCGCTGGTATTCTCTTGGGAGAACCTTGATAACGCGGTGGTCGCTTACGAAAAGGTGATTGCACGCGTCATGCAGCTCTCTACCGAGGGCGAGGTAGACGCTGAGGCGTTTGCCCAGGGCAAGGCGAACTTTGCAAAGGCGCTGGATAACGACCTGAACACCGCGCTTGCCATTACTGCCGTTTACGACGTGCTCAAGGCAAAGTGCAATGACGCAACCAAGCGCGCGCTGCTGAACGATTTTGATGCGGTTCTCTCGCTTGAACTGGTGCAGACTGCCGATAAGCGCAGAGCCGAGAAGGAAGCAGAGGAAAAGGCTGCTCGCGAGCAGGCTATGCAGGATCCCTTTGTGGCGGAAATTCTGACGCTGATCGATCAAAGAGCCGCTGCCAAGAAGGCAAAGGACTTTGCCGAGGCTGACCGCATTCGTCAGTATCTGCTCTCTAAGGGCGTCACCCTGCTGGATACCCGCGAGGGCACGACCTATCAGATCAACAAATAAGCGAGTTTGAGATATATGGAAAATCAAGTAAAAAAGACCGGCAGGGAAGCGATCATGTACCTTGTGTTCGGTGTGCTGACCACGCTTGTCAGCTGGGTGGTGCGCTTTGGTATTCTTTGGCCGGGGAAAGCAATCTTCTCTATTGAAGACGAGCTGAGCGTGCAGTACACCGTGCTGTTCACGGTTGCCAGCGTCATCTCATGGATCTGCGCCGTGCTGTTTGCATTCTTCACCAACCGCGCCTTTGTATTCAAGGATGCGGACAAAAAGGCAAATATCTGGGTGCAGATGGCGGAATTTTTCGGCGGCAGACTTGCCACGTTCGTGCTCTTTGAGTGGCTGCTCAATTTGGGTGTGGTGCTCGCACTCGGTGCCGTTTTGCCCGAGCAGATGGAGATTCTGACCTTGGATATTACCCCCTACCGCGGTGCGGGCATTGAGCTTTGCGCTATGGGAATTGCCTCGGTGTGCAACATCGTTGCCAACTACATCATCGGCAAGTTCTTGGTGTTCAAGAAGGCAAAGAAAACGGAAAATGAATAAATGTAAAAGGGCTGCTTACAAGCGGTCCTTTTGCATTATTACGGTAGGATGGGCATTCATTTAGCCGTATCGACACCTTGAGTGTCATCCTGAGCGTAGTCGAAGTTTTGCAGAGTGCAGCGGTATTTCGCAATAAATTGCGAAATGGCGCGGAACGGAGCAAAACCGACGAGTTTGTGCAAAGCACAGACGAGGAAGGGATCTCCAAACGGCTTTTGGCACGCCTGCTTGCATAAAGTAACATTTGATCGTAATCGGTTGGGGACTACTTTAAGAATATTACAAAGGCTAAGCAGACGTTGAGTAACCTATTCAGAGATCCCGCTGCAATTCGCCTTTGGCGAATATGCGCGCTTTTGCTTGCTGCGGTGCGCCATTTCGCAACGAGTTGCGAAATATCGCATCCTCAAC
>JAGBXH010000281.1 GCA_017629395.1 Clostridia bacterium
CAGCCCCAGCCCCAGCCCCAGCCCGAGATCGAGGTGATCGAGTCTGCACCGGTAGAGATTCCCGAGGATTTTCCCGAGCCTGTATCCGCCCAAGAGGGCATTGAGGTGATCGACGTGGCGTGGCCTGAAAGCATGGTGAAAAATAAGATCTACAGATACGACCCTGACGGTGAGATTTTGCAAAGAGGGGATACCGTGATGGTGCCTACCTTTGACAAGCACCGAAACGGCGAAATTCTGAGAACCGCAACCGTCATCAACGGCAACTACCGCACAGAGGATTTCCCGGCGGACAGAGTGCTCAAAAAGATTGTACGTGTTGTCAAAAACTGATTGCTACGTCGTCCGATCGGGACGATGCAACAATAAATATGATTTTGAATGAAAGGAGGAGTGACTATGAGAGGTATTAACAGAAAGCGTGCTTTGCTGATCTCAAGCGCGGTGATTCTTTTGTGCACAAGTATTATTGCGGGAACGACGTTTGCGCTGTTTACCGATAAGCGGACGGTGGTCAACCACTTAAGCGGCGGTGATATGCAGGTGACCTTGTCTCGCGTGGCACTGGAAAAGCACTTTTTGAACATAGCGGGCTTTATTGAGACAAAGACTGTTCAGACCGAGACGGATAAGTTGGTAGATTTTACCGAAGCTTCTGCCGAGAACGTATTTGGCTTTGATGAGGGCGAGATCGTTGTTCCGGGCTCTAAGTACGTGGCAACCATGAAGGTATCTAACATTGCCGAGACCAGCGACGTTGCATTCGGATATTGGATTGAGATCCAATGTGCGAGCGCGGAAGCTGCAAAGGAGCTTGCAAAGCAGATTTCTGTGACCGTTGAAACTGCGGATGGTAAGAAATATGTAAATCCCGTAGGTGCAGGCCTCAAGATTGGTAGTCAGGAAGAGGTCATCGGTGTGCTTGATCTGGAGGATCACACGTCCGAAACCTTCACCGTGACCATTGAATTCCTGGATAGCTTCAAGGACGACAACGACCTGGAGTATTTCCAGAACGACAAGGTCGAACGCGGTGACGTGCTGACCTTTGACCTGCTTGTACATGCGGTGCAGATTACGACCGCACCCACTCCGCAAGAGTAATTCAAAACCAACCACGCATAGACCCTAATGGAGCTTGAGCGTTGGTTTTGCACGACCAAGCTCCGAAAAAATAAGATAAGGAGGAAAAGAAAATGAAAACCAAGCTTTTGCTTTCTTCTGCAATGGTGATCGCTGTGTGCATCTGCTTGATCGCAGGCTCAACGTTTGCATTGTTTACTGCTACAAGTGACGTAAACATTGCCGTTACTGCCGGTGATTTGGAAGTGAAGGCAAATTTTGTACAAGAAAGCATGGAGACTAAGTCTTTGGGACAGACGGTGTTTACCGATTGCGTAAAGCAGGACAATGGTACTTATGTTGGTGAGTTTGTAAACGGTGGTAAAGCAACATTTGCTACCAACGAAACAACCCAAGCAACTGAACTTGTCATGAATGGCATGACCCCCGGTGACGGTGTCCGGTTCTTGATTTCTGCTAAGAATGAAGGTAATGTTGCCGTAAAGCACACTGTCAGATGGACACTCAAAATGACGGATGAGAACAGTAAACTTAATGCAAGCGATGCACTTACCGTTACTGTAGTACCTTCTAATGCAAAT
Source organism: Clostridia bacterium (assembly GCA_017629395.1). Classification (GTDB taxonomy): domain Bacteria; phylum Bacillota; class Clostridia; order Oscillospirales; family CAG-272; genus SVQP01. Next base: position 1,665 of record JAGBXH010000281.1, read on the forward strand.
GGAGAAGTTTTAGGACAGGCATTCAACAATGCTAACAGAGATGATGCTAATTACGCATTGATTTCTGATACGGATGCTAAGACAAGCACAGTGAACGATACCGTTTACTTCTTGGTTACCGTAAGTTTCAAGGAAGGCACCACTGGCTTGCTCGATGATTTCCAAGGAAAGGGCTTGTCTGTTGAGTTTACAGTTGAGTCTGTTCAGGCAAACGCTGTTGGTTCTGACAATACCATTGTTGACACCAACCCCTAACATCCCTACCCCCTAAAATTCAAGCAAGGAGGTATTGATGCTCCATTACACATCTTACAAAAGAACGTTCATAATCGCAGCAATGGTCATCCTTCTTTGCTTGACATGCCTTGTGGGGGCGACGCTGGCGATCTTCACCGAGTCCACTGACCCGGGCACGATCGCGGTGATCACGACCGCGGGTGACGTGGATATCGACATCGTTGATATTAACGATACGACCTCGCTCACGGGCAAAAAGCTTCAATTCATGATGACGTCAGAGGAATTGAAGGAAGACCAAGACATTTTGTTTGAGCCGGGCGCTGTGTTCTATACGCAGGGCTTCAGGGTGAAAAACAACGGCACAATTCCGGTGAAATTCAACATCAAGATCAGCGATACCATCGTGGATAGCGATGCTGCGAAAGCACCTGAGCTTGCCGTAAAATTTGAGGATGCCTTTGACATCTGGATCACAACGACTCCGAGCGGAGAACCACCCGAAAACGTGGGTGCGCTCTTTTCGGGCAAGGTCGGTGGCAAAGACATCAGCGATACCTATTTTCTGGTGATCCGCATGAAAGAATCTGCAAAGGATGAATTCCAAGGGAAGAAGTTCGAGCAGATCAGCTTTACAGTAACGGCGACCCAGCAAAACGCACCGATAGACTAAGCCAAGGAGGAGATCTTTATGAAAAACAATAAAATATTGAACGTTGCATTAAAGGTCACTACCTGGATGCTTATTCTGTTTACCGTTTTTATGATGCTGTTTACCGTGATCACGGTGACGACAGTGGATAAAAACGACCGCGTCATATTTGGTTACAAGTTCTACATTGTTCGAACAGACTCTATGAAGCTCAATGAGAACAACAAGGATATGGACGTGCACTTCCAGGCAGGCGACATCGTGTTGATCAAGACCGTCAAGGATCCCACACGCTTGCAGCCCGGAGATATTATCGCATTTATCTCCATGGGTAGCGAGAATTACGGCGAGACCGTGACGCATATGATCAGCAGGGTAGAGTACAACGAGGACGGCAGCGTAAACGGCTACGTCACGTACGGTACGGCTACGGGCGACGAGGATGACGCCATCGTCGATCCCGGCTTTGTGCTTGGCTCTTATGCCGGCAAGCTGCCCGGCGTAGGTAATTTCTTTGCCTACGTAAAGACCACGCCCGGCTACATTCTCTGCATTCTCATTCCTTTCTTGCTTTTGATCCTGTATAACGGTGCAAACGCCGTTCGCCTGTTCCGCAAGTATAAGCGCGAGCAGATGGAGGTCATGCAAGCCGAGAAGGATCAGCTGGAGGCAGAGCGTGCCGAGAACCAGCGTATGATGCAAGAGCTGCTTGCCCTGAAGGCACAGCTTGAAAGTCAAACCAAGGCGGGGGACGCTCCCGCACAGCCTGCGTCCGAGGCTGAAAACGCAGACGCGCCTGCACAAAATGCAGAGCAAGCTGCCGAAAATTCCGACGAAAACGCCTGAGATCGCTATGCGATCCGGCAAAAAACTATGAAAGGATATTTTTACGATGAATAACGTAAAATCTACAAAGCGCGCGTTTCTTTCCAGCGTTCTGGCGACAATCCTTTGCTTTGCTATGCTGCTCGGTACGACCTTTGCATGGTTTAC
>JAGBXH010000282.1 GCA_017629395.1 Clostridia bacterium
ATACAAACCGGAGGTAATTATGTCAAAGCATTTCAAATTGAGTTTGCCCGACGCGGGCAAGGACGTCTACATGCCCCGCAAGACCCAGACCTGGGGATACCGCTACGGTCCTTCCATCATGGTGGAGGGCGACGTTTGCCGCGCATGGTTTGCCTCCCCCGGCGACTGCTTTGAGGCGGACTGGTTTACCTACAGAGAGTCCTATGATAAGGGCGAAACCTGGACGCGTGAGCGCGTCGTGCTGACACCCACGCCCGACTCTCTGGACTGGTTTTCGGTTTGTGACCCTGCCGTGTTCAAGTACGGCAAATACTACTATATCGGCTACACCTCCACCATTTTTGCCGACGGCGGCGGTGTTTGCAACAACGGCTTTGTGGCGCGTTCCGAGTATCCCGACGGCCCGTTCTTTAAGTGGACGGGAAAGGGCTGGGGCGAATACCGCGACGGCTGCGCCTGGATGGGCAGTCCTGCCCCCATGATCTACTACGACGAGGATTGGAAGCACTGGGGTGCGGGAGAATTCTCTTTCGTGGTCAAGGACGACGTGCTGTATATCTATTATACCTGGACCTCCAAAAACATCGACGGCAAGACCTATTCGCAGACCCGCGTAGCAACTGCGGACATCACGCGCGAGGACTGGCCCGCGACCATCGTGCAGCACGGCGTTGCAGCGGTGCGCAACTCCACGGGTAACGACTCCTATGACGTGGTGTACTGCGAGGAGCTTGACAAGTTTATTGCCCTTTCCACCGACAAGCGTTTTTCTGCGGACAGCTTTTTGTCGGTTTCCGAGTCGGACGACGGCTTGCGCTTTACGCGCGTCAACGACATTCGCACCAACACCTGCTTTATGCTGCACAACTGCGGCATTTCGGGTGACGCGCAGCACCATATCAAGCAGAGCGATACCCTGCTCTTGGGCTACGCCTACGGCAACCAATGGGGCAAGTGGGGCACGCGCATGCACAGATACGCATATACGCTCATGGACGAGGACTACTACTCCGAGCTGGATCTGCCCAACCTTGAAATGACAACCGAGCTTTGGGAGCGCGAGGCAGAGCTGCCGCCCATGATCCTGACCGCAGCGAAGCCGCACTATATCAGAGTCAAGCCGGGCACGTCTGCGCCCATTGAAATGAAAACCTACAACTCCTGCTATGAGCCCGAAAGAATCGACGCTTCTCTGCTCACCTATGACAACTACGATAAGTCTATCATAGAGATCACGGACGGAAAGGTGTACGGCAAGCAGGTGGGATATACCTACGTGGATGCACACCTTGGCAGCCTTTGCGGCACAGTGCTTGTATACGTGGATGCGCCAGATACCTGTTACGATATCGAAACGCGCACAGTTGTTTCGTTTGAGCCTATGCTGCAAACCTACGTCATTTCCCTGTCTGAGGGCGTTGCCAAGCAGCTGCGCGGACTGGCTACCTGGTCGGACGGTAAGCACTATGAGATCAACGAGCCAGAGCAAGGCGTAAGCTACGAAAACCACAGTCCCGAGCTGATCCGGGTCAATGAACGCGGTGTCGTCACCCCCGTGGGCGGTGTCGGCACAGGCATGGTGACGCTGTGCTGTGGGGATAAAAAGGTGAGTGTCACGGTGGTTGTGACTGAATCATAACACCTTTGCGTTTTAAGCCAACACAGAAAAAGGCTGCTTCAAAATTTGAAGCAGCCTTTTGTATTGCATGATTTCACCACAATACAGGGGTATCAACGAATTGTACCGTGGGCGCGGTATAAGAATCGGATTCAAAGACCACGATCTCATTGTCGCCCTGCTTGAGCAAGGGTGCGGGAACGTACAGCGTTTTCTGCGGGCCTGCAGGATTGAAATATCTGCCGATATTGAAGCCGTTGACCGTGACAAAGCCCTTGGTAAAGCCGTCAAGGCGGATAAAGGTATCCTTGGGCTGCTCATCCAGATGCAGATTGCCGCGCAGGAAGGCAGGCTTTTCATAGCCGCTTTCGGGCGCAAAGGATAACTTGGAAAGATCATCCATAGTCAAGGGATACATCTCCCAGCCGTAGTGATAGCGTTGTCCGAGTCTCACGCCGCCCAGTATGCCCTTTTTATCAAGCAGATTGACACCGTAATTGACTCTGCCCATGTTCTCGACCAGAATATCCACCGTAGCGGACTCGCCAAAGCCAAGCGTGAGCGTGATCTCGTCGTCGCGACGGTCGCGTTCCTTGATACCGACAAATTTGCCGTTTACAAACACGATCGCGCGGTCGTGCAGCTCGCCAAAGCACAGCGGCAGCGGCTCGATAGGTCCCCTGATGGTGGTGCGGTACAGAATATAGCCGAAATCCTGCCCGATCTGCTCCATGGTCTTGGGGAACGCGGCTTTTACGGGTGTAGAAAGTGCGTCAAGATTTGCAAACAGATCTGCCTGCTCGGTCAGAGTCAGCGTGCCGTAGGCGGCTTTTTCGCTGTTTTTGACCGCGATATCGGGCGCACTCTTTCCCGTTCTGCGCGCGATAAGCTCCTTAACCGCTTCGTATAGCGGCGTGGTATCGCCAGCCTCCGTGAGCAGGGCGCGATAATCATAGCTGGTGATGGTGGGCAGATATTTATCCGTATGATTTGCTCCGTTCCAAAAGGCGAAATTGGTGCCGCCGTGGAACATATAGAGATTAAAGGACGCGCCGAAATCAAAGAACTTTTCGATCTCCTTGATAATATCGTCAATCGGGCGCAGCTGCGTGCCCGCCTCGTACCAATGGTCAAACCAGCCGTCCCAGAACTCACCGCACATCAAGGGGCGATCCTTTTGGAACTCGTTTAAGGTCAATATCTGATCGGTATAGCTGCCGAAATTGGCAACCGCCAGCACGTCGGGCAAGGTACCTCCGCTCAGCATCCACTTTGCCGTGCCGTCCGAGGTGAACAAGAGGCAATCAATCCCGTTTTCGCGGTAGATATCCACGATCTTTTGCAAATATACCTTGTCGTCACCATAGCTGCCGTATTCGTTCTCGACCTGCACCATAATGACGTTACCGCCGTTTGTGCAAAGGTGGGGACGGATGCGCGAGAGCAGCTCACGGTAGTAGGGCTTTACCTTTTCCAGGTACAGCGGATCGTCACAGCGCAGCGCGATGTCGGGATAGGACAGAAGCCACGAGGGCAAGCCGCCGAAATCCCACTCCGCACAGATGTAAGGACCGGGACGCAGAATGACCAAAAGCCCCAGCTTTTCCGC
>JAGBXH010000283.1 GCA_017629395.1 Clostridia bacterium
CGTATCCGGGCTTACCAAGCAGCGCAAACATGTTTTTCTTGTACGCCTCAACACCGGGCTGGTCGAACGGATTGACGCCAAGCAGATAACCGGAGATCGCGCAAGCCAACTCAAAGAAGTAAATCATGTAGCCAAGAGAGTGTGCGCTGCGATCCTTGATTTCAAGCAGAACGTTAGGTACACCACCGTCAACGTGTGCAAGAAGAGTTCCCTGCATTGCGGTCTTCTTGACGACGTTGAGATCCACGCCGGACAGGAAGTTCAGGCCGTCCACGTTCGCAGGGTCATGAGGAATATCAAAGGTAACGTCGCTGTTTTCGATCGAGATCACGGTTTCAAACAGATTGCGCACGCCGTCCTGGATGTACTGACCCAGCGAGTGCAGGTCGGTGGAGAAAATTACGGATGCGGGGAAAATACCCTTCTGGTCCTTGCCCTCACTCTCGCCGTACAACTGCTTCCACCATTCGTTGAACATCTGCGAATAGGTTTCATAACCAACCAGGATCTCGGTTGTCTTACCCTTTCTGTACAGAATGTTTCGAATCGCTGCGTACTTGTAGCAATCATTATTTGCGATCTTGTCATCGGCGTATGCAAGTCTTGCATCGTTTGCGCCCTGCATCAAAGCGTCGATATCAATGCCTGCAACTGCGATGGGAAGAAGACCTACTGCGGTAAGCACCGAGAATCTGCCACCGACGTCATCCGGAACGACAAAGGTCTGATAGCCCATCTGATCGGAGAACGCCTTGAGAGTGCCTCTCTGACGGTCTGTAGTGACGTAAATGCGCTCCTTTGCGCCCTCGACTCCATACTTCTCTTCCAGCATATTGCGGAATACACGGAAGGCAACTGCAGGCTCGGTGGTAGTGCCGGATTTGGAGATAACGTTAATGCAAACGTCCTTGCCCTCACAAATACTCAGCAGCTCCGCAATGGATGCAGCGCTGATGTTGCAGCCTGCAAAATAGATGTCGGGAGTATCCTTTTTCAAATTGTTGTAAAGAGGAGACTTAAGATATTCGATCACTGCACGTGCGCCAAGATAAGAGCCGCCAATACCAATGACGATAAATACGTCACAGTCCTTCTTGATCTTCTCTGCACACTGCTTGATGGTAGCAAATTCCTGCTTGTCATAATCGTCCGGAAGGGTGGTCCAGCCAAGAAAATCATTACCCAGTCCGCTCTTTGCAACAAGCATGTTATGTGCTGCAGTAACCTGAGGTTGAATTGCGGTGTATTCCTGATCCAGAATAAAACCGCGCAAATAATTATCATTCAGTCGGATAGCCATTTTTGTACCGCCTTTATGTTATTTCGCCCACATGTGAGCGTCTGTCATTATTATACTGCATATATTGAATTTTTTCAAGCCCCCGAAAGTGTATTTTTATACTAAATCAGCAGAAATTTTGCAAATATTCTGCCAAGAACACCCCAAAATCCTATTTTTTCGATATTTTGTGAACTCAGAATACTCACGCTGCCGATTTGCTTACCATTCAAACTATAGACCACCTTCCCGAGTTTGTCGCCAACAAGTATCGGCGCCGTAAAGAAAGGCGCATCCAACTGTGCCTGCTCCTGTATTTTTTCAATATCTGCCTTGGGCATGACACAGTAAAACCCGCCAAATTCCGCATTTACCGTTTTTTGCGTGCCTCCCTTTACGGGAATGTCATACAACTCTCCTGCCGGCTTGGAGAATAACCCATAGTTTGCAAAGCCCCAATCTAATAGCTGAGTAGCAATCTGATTGCGCGTATCCCTGTTCTCTGCCCCCATAATCACACAGATCAGTGTCATACCGTCGCGCTCGGCTGTTGCACTGACACAAAAGCCTGCCTTGGACGTAGAGCCCGTTTTAAGTCCGTTGCAGCCCTTATAAAAGCGCACAAGCCTGTTGGTATTTGTTAGCCCAAATTCCCCGTTTCTGATGGTATCCATCCAGATCGAGCTGTATTCTAAAATCTTTTCGTGCTTGATCAGCTCGCGCGACATAATTGCAATATCCCGCGCGGACGTATAATGATTAAGCGTGGTATCGTCCAGCCCATTGGTGTTTTCAAACTTGGTGTTGATCATATCAAGCTGCAAAGCCTTATCATTCATCATTTTCACAAAGGATTGCTCGCTGCCTGCAATATGCTCGGCAAGTGCCAGGGCTGCATCGTTCGCAGATGCGATGACCACACTTTTGATCATGTCCTCCACGCTCATGCGCTCGCCTTCTTTTAAGTAGATTTGCGAGCCACCCATGGAGCATGCGTGAGCGCTTGCCGTCACTGTGTCGTCCCATTTGATCTTCCCTTGCTCTATTGCCTCCATGACAAGTAGCAGCGTCATAATCTTTGTCACCGACGCGGGCGGCAAGCTTTCATCTGCATTCTTTTCAAACAGTACCTCACCCGTCTGTGCTTCCATTAAGATTGCTGATTTGCAATCGATCTCCCCTTCGAACGCAATCGCTTGCCCGGTCGTTTCCCACAGAGCCCAATCGTCCTCGCCGATCGGCACAGTCTGTGCGCCTGCCGTGACGGTTGAAAGCAACAAAAAGACCGTCATGCATCCGGTCAATATTTTCAATAAACCTTTTCTCATTTTATCCGACATTCTATACCACCCCTTTCGTTGCAATATATGCAATTTATGGGGCAAATATGTTGTAAAGGTCTATATATATCTAAAAGTGCGTGGCATACGCCACGCACTTTTATCTTTTATTTAACGTAGAATTTAAACTCGGTCGTCGTGCTGTAAAGCTCACCGGGTTTGAGTACGCAGTTGGTGAACTCAGCGCGGTTGGGGCTGTCGGGCATAATCTGCGTTTCCAGGCAGAACGCGTTTTGCGTTGCCTTTCTGTAGCCTCCGTAGAACGGATGTCCGTCATCTGTCAGGAAGTTGCCGCTATAGAACTGCACACACGGCAGATCGGTACGTACGTCCATCGCTCTGCCGGTTTTGGGATCGTACGCAGTAATGACGCGCTTGATCTGTCCGTCGTAATGATCAAACTGCCAGCAATGATCGTAGCCGCCTGCGATCTTGAGATCGTTGTCTGCGGTAAAGAAATCCTGTCCGATGGGCTTTGCAGTACGGAAATCAAAGGGAGTGCCCTCAACGGAAGCAATCTCGCCCGTGGGGATCAGCTTGTCATCGGTTTTGAGATAGTGCCCTGCATCCATTTGCAGCACCTGATCAAACACCTTACCGGAAGCGTAGCCGCCGAGATTGAAGTATGCGTGATTGGTCAAGCTGATCACGGTCGTTTTATCGGTAATCGCCTTATAATCGATTGCGAGCGTATCATCCTCGGTAATGCGGTAGGTTACCGTGCAGGAAAGCTCACCGGGAAATCCCTCGTCCATATCGGGAGAGATCAGTGAAAAATACACGCTGGGCTGCGTAGTATCCGAATACGAGGATGCCCACAGCTTATGGGAAAAGCCAACCTTGCCGCCATGCAATGTGTTGCCGTTGTTGTTGGGATACAGGGTATATTCCTTCCCTTCCAAGGTAAAGCGTGCACCGCCGATGCGGTTGCCAAAGCGACCGATCAGTGCACCAACGTAGCCGTCAGACTCCATAAGATCCTTCAGAGAGTCATAACCGCAAAGCACGTTTGTAAAACAGCCGTTTTTGTCGGGCGCTTCAATGCTCATCAGCGTTCCGCCGAATTCGCACACCTTGGCGCGAATACCGCCCACATGATGCTGTAAGGTGTAAACGTAAACCTCGCGTCCATCGGGCATATCGCCGAATAATTCTTTGGTTACCATATACTTACTCTCCGTATCCGTCCGGATTCATGGTCTGCCAGCGATATGCGTCCTCGCACATGCGGTTAATGTCGTACTTTGCCTTCCAACCAAGCTCTTTTTCTGCCTTTGCAGGATCCGCATA